>NZ_JBEYBS010000021.1:127441-134774 GCF_040632375.1 Streptomyces sp. NPDC019396
GATCACCCCTGACCGCGGGGGGCCCCCCACATGGTGGGGCGGGGCCCCACGGCGTTCAGCGTTCAGCGGGAGCACAGCCGCTGTCAGCCCTTCCAGCAGCGGCGCACCCTGCCGTCGTCCACCTCGAAGTTCAGCCGGCCCGCGAGGTACTCCATGGTGATGATGGCCCCGGGCGGCAGCGATCTGACGGTGGTCCAGCCCTGGCTGCGGGCGCGCCGCTCCGCGGTGTCGGCGTCAAGGCCCACGTAGTCGTCGGGGGCGTCGTGTGGCTCTGCGGGAGGAGTCGGTATCGGTGCCATGGAACCTCACCGTAGGTGGCGGCGAACGGCAACGAAAGTCCCACCGATTCCGGGGATCCGTTGATCCATCAACGTCTCTCGTACCCCAGCGGTCACACTTGTGTCACAGGATCACGACACGCGTTTGGCAGCGAAACCTTCATTCACACCGTCACACAGAGCAATTCACACGGGAATCGATCAGGTCCATATCAAGCACCCGCCAGTTCCCTTCAGCTCTTCTTGCGAGTTCCGTCCGAGCCACGTCCGAGTTTTTTCGGATTTTCACGGAACCGAAATACCTGGATCGCCGCAGAATTCCACCCCGGAACGCCCGTCCCCCCTCGGTCGGAGGAGAGGAATTCATCATTCCTTACGCACTCCCTACTTCCGGACGAACCGGGGCCCGTCACCCGTACGCGTATCACCCGTGTCCCGGTTCGTGTCGCGCCGTCCCGCGTGGCCTTCGTGCCTAGTGTGGCTCCAGCCCGAGACGGAATCCCGAGGGGGCAGCGATGGGGACGGACACCGCGGGGACGGCCCCGGACACTCCCGCCGCCACCGCTCCCCCGCCCGTACGACGACAGCGCCGGGGCCGGGTGGTCGTGGACTGGCTCACCACCACCGACCACAAGAAGATCGGCCACCTCTATCTGATCACGTCGTTCGGCTTCTTCCTGATCGCGGGGCTGCTGGCGATGCTGATGCGGGCCGAGCTCGCCCGGCCCGGGCTCCAGCTGCTGACCAACCAGGAGTTCAACCAGGCATTCACCCTGCACGGCACCATCATGCTGCTGCTCTTCGCGACACCGACCTTCGCGGGCTTCGCCAACGAGCTGGTGCCGCTCCAGATCGGCGCGCCGGATGTGGCCTTCCCCCGGCTGAACATGTTCTCGTACTGGCTGTTCCTCTTCGGCGGTCTGATGGTGCTCGGCTCGCTGGTGGTGCCCACGGGCCCCGCGGCCTTCGGCTGGACCGCCTACGCCCCGCTGAACAGTCTGGAGCGCTCCCCCGGTGTCGGAATCGACCTCTGGATCATGGGGCTCGCACTCTCCGGCTTCGGCACGATCCTCACCTCGGTGAACTTCCTGGCGACGATCATCGGTATGCGGGCGCCGGGGATGACGATGTTCCGGATGCCGGTCTTCACCTGGAACATCCTCTTCACCACGGTCCTGGTCCTGGTGGCTTTCCCGGTGCTGGCGGCGGCACTGCTGGTGCTGGAGTCCGACCGCAGGTTCGGCTCGGTGGTGTTCGAGTCCGAGAACGGCGGAGCGCTGCTGTGGCAGCACCTCTTCTGGTTCTTCGGACATCCCGAGGTCTACATCATCGCCCTGCCGTTCTTCGGCATCATCACGGAGATCATCCCGGTCTTCTCCCGGAAGCCGATCTTCGGGTACGCGACCCTCGTGGGCGCGACGATGGCCATCACGGGGCTGTCCGTGGTGGTCTGGGCGCACCACATGTTCGCCACGGGTGCGGTGCTGCTGCCGTTCTTCTCCCTGCTCTCCTTCCTGATCGCCGTGCCCACCGGGGTGAAGTTCTTCAACTGGAGCGGCACGATGCTCGGGGGTTCGCTGTCGTTCGAGACACCTATGCTGTGGGCGGTGGGCTTCCTGGTGTCGTTCCTGCTGGGCGGGCTGACGGGGGTCATCCTGGCCTCACCGCCGATGGACTTCCACGTCACCGACTCGTACTTCGTCGTCGCCCACTTCCACTACACGGTCTTCGGCACGGTCACCTTCGCCACCTTCGCGGGGTTCTACTTCTGGTGGCCCAAGTTCACCGGCAGGCTGCTGGACGAACGGCTCGGCAAGATCCATTTCTGGACCCTCTTCATCGGCTTCCAGACCACGTTCCTGGTGCAGCACTGGCTGGGCGCCGAGGGGATGCCGCGGCGCTACGCGGACTATCTGGCGGCCGACGGCTTCACCACACTCAACACGGTCTCGACCATCGGGGCGTTCCTGCTCGGCTGCTCCACGCTGCCGTTCCTCTACAACGTCTGGAAGACGGCGAGGTACGCGCCGAAGGTGACGGTCGACGACCCCTGGGGGTTCGGGAGGTCACTGGAGTGGGCGACCTCCTGCCCGCCGCCCCGGCACAACTTCGTGGCGCTTCCCCGGATCCGCTCCGAGGCCCCGGCGTTCGATCTGCACCACCCGGAGTTCGCGGCGCTGCGCCCGGCCGTGCCGGAGTCCCCGCACGACGATGTCAGCCGGGGTCTCCCAGGGCCCGGGACAGCCGGTCCCTGACCGCGCTCATGTGCGCGGTCAGTTCCACCGGCTCGACCACCTCGAAGTCGAAGCCCATCAGCACCACATGGATGACCATCACATCAAGGCTGGCCGCCCCCGTGTGCAGCAGACAGCTGTCCGGGCCCTCCGCTTCCAGCACTCCGTCCGACGGTGAGACGACCTCGGCCGCCCGCTGCACCGGCGCCCGCAGCCTGATCACCGCCTTCGCGGCGTACGCGGCCGTGGACACCCCCTTGGAGACATAGGCCGCCAGGTCATCGGCCGGTGGGGTGCGGGGGGTGAAGCGCGGACCGTGCGGAGGCCTGGGGGTGATCCTGTCCACCCGGAACGTACGCCAGTCGGCCCGTTCCACATCCCATGCGACGAGGTACCAGCGCCGTTCGCTGCACACCAGCCGGTACGGCTCCACCGTGCGGCGGGTCGACCGGCCACCGTGGTCCTCGTACGCGAACCGCAGCCGTTCCCCGTCGCGGCAGACCCCCGCCAGCTCCGACAGGACCGCCGGGTCGATCTGGTTCCGGGGCGCCCGCAGCATGGGAACGGTGAACGCGTTCAGGGCGCTGATCCGCCGTCGCAGCCGGTTCGGCAGCACCTGCTCCAGCTTGGCCAGGGCGCGTACGGAGCTCTCGCCGATGCCCTCGACGCCCTGGCCCGCCGCGGTGCGCAGACCGACCGCGACGGCCACGGCCTCGTCGTCGTCGAGCAGCAGCGGAGGCATCTGGGCGCCGGCGCCCAGCTGATAGCCGCCTCCCGTGCCGGGGCTGGCGTTGACGGGATAGCCGAGCTCGCGCAGGCGGTCGACGTCACGCCGCACGGTGCGTGGGGTGACACCCAGCCGCCGGGCGAGCTCGGACCCCGACCATTCGCGGTGAGCCTGCAACAGGGAGAGCAGACGCAGCAGTCGCGCCGAGGTTTCCAGCATGGGGCGAGTCTGGCAGCTCTTGCGGACAGCTCGAGTCCGCAAGCGCCACCGGGGTCCGTCCCCGCACGGCCGCTACGCGGGAGTCAGCTGAACGCAGAGGTCGTTGGCAGCGGTGTAGCAGGGTGCGGCGCGATATCCCGCGGCCTCGTGCGCCGGATAGACGAAGACGTCCTTGCGGTCCCAAACGTCATCGAGGAGACGGGAGATGCGCACCGCCACGGCGTCCTCGGCCTCCGCTGCGGGGCACAGCCACAGCGTCCACAGCTGCTGCTTGCCGACCGGGGCGGCCGGGCCCTCGACCAGCGCCGAGTACGGCACGGTGAAGCTGAAGCGCTCGCCCTCCCCCGTCGCCGGGAACCGGTGAGCTCTGTCCCCGAGCCGCGCTTCCACGCTCGCCCCCTCGTCGATCCGCGCCCCGTACAGGACGCACTCGACGGCGAAGGCGCCCTGCTCCACGGCGATGTCCCCCGCCTCCGCGTGCGGTTCGCGCACCCAGGAACGCACCGCGAGCCGGCCGTCCGCCGTCGGATGGGGCAGCCGCACGGTGACCCGGCCGGTCTGCGGTACCCGGTCGATCAGTGCCCGGAGGTCACGGATCCCGGCCTCGACGGCGGTGCCGTCGTCCAGGTACGCGTCCCAGTGCCCCTCCGCCAGCTCGACGGTGCCGGGCAGCACCGCGTGCAGCTGGTCGTCTGCCCGGGCGACGAGCGGCAGCCGCACGGTGTCGTCGGGACCGGTGCCCGCGCCGCGCCGCCGTAGCACCAGGGCTTCCCCGTCGGCCGCGCCTCCCGCCCAGGTGAAGGTGACCGCACCCGCGGAGTCGGCGACGCAGTCGGCACGCGGCGCACACCGCTCGCCCCCGGCGGGCGTACTCGTGGACGTGGACGCGGTGGACGCGGACGACGCGGTCATGCCTTCCTCCCCTTCCGGATCATGTCGGCGGCTTTGTAGCGCAGTGCGTAGCCGGCGTCGAGCATGGCGCCCCTCGACCGGTGCACGGTGTCCCGCAGGGCGCCGCGGTGCCGGCCCGCACCGCCTCTCGCTGCGAGTTCGGCGAAGAGCGCCTCATGGCGCTCGGCGATGTGTGCCGGGTCGAAGCGCTCGGCCGCCTCGAGTGCGGCGGCGCCGGTACGCCGCCGCAGGGCGTCGTCGCCGATCAGGCCCAGCAGGGCTTCGGCGACCGCGTCCGCGTCGCCGACCGGGACCAGCCGTCCGTCGACCCCGTCCTCGATGATCTCGCCCGGACCGTGCGGGCAGTCGGTGGAGACCACCGGGAGCCCGCAGCGCATCGCCTCGACGATGGTCATCCCAAAGGACTCGATGCTCGAGGTGACAGCGGCGATCGAGCCCTTGACCCACTCGGGTTCCAGAGGATTGGCGGGCCCCATCAGGTAGACGTGGTTGTGCAGCCCACGCTGCTCGATCAGGGACCGCAGGGCGGCGCGCTCGTTGCCGGTCGCGTCGCCGGTGCCGTAGATCCGCAGCCGCCAGTCGGGCCTGGCGGCGACGACCTTGGCGAAGGCCTTGACCAGCAGGTCGTACCGCTTGACCTTGGTGAGCCGGCCGGCCGCGATCACCCACTTGGCCGCCGGGTCGGCGGGCGCCACATGCGGTGCCGGCACGCTGTTGGGCACCGACGCGATCCGCACTCCCGGCAGCTTCAGACGGGTGCGGTAGGCCCGGGCATCCGCCTCGGTGACCGTGGTGACCGCGTCCAGCAGGGTGTACCGGTGGGCGATCTCGCGGCGCAGCCGGTAGCCATGGCTGTCCAGAGTCAGATGCTCCTGGCCGACCCGGACCGGACCACGGCGGGCCTGGCGGGCGATATGGACGTTCAGCCCGGGGCGGGTACCGACGACCACATCAGCGTCCAGTGACTTCAGATGGGCGGCGATACGCGTGTCGGTGAGGCGGCTGTACTGCTTCCAGCGGCCGTCGCCCCGCGGGAACACCTTCGCGGGCCGGGCGTAGTCGGAATGACCCGCGTCGTTGCCTGGGCTGCCCTTGCGCAGGTCCACGAGCTGACGCATGACGACACCCGAGGGGGCGCCCAGCATGGGTGTCTCCCGATGCCGGAACACGGAGACGATCTCGACGTCATGACGCTCCGCCAGTACCTGGGCGAGGTTGAACGTCGTGCGGATCGTGCCTCCGATGCCGTACGCGTTGTGAAGCAGAAAGGAAATATGCATGCGCTGGTGCGCCCCCGTGTTTCCCCCGGTTCGTGATGGTCGGCAAACGACTCTACTGGGCGCACCGTGCCAATCGGTACGCGCCATGACACAGGTTGACGCCGCGTCGAGAACAGGCGCTCGCATGCCCGGCAGCCCGCCATTGCTGATCTGTCGACTTGGCGATGTGTCGTCATACTCCTGCCCTGCGCGTGACTCCTTCCGCCGCTCACCCGTTGTTCCGTCATGAGCCGGGAACGCCCCGGCTCCCAGCCAGCACCGAGTCCGAGGAGCCACCCGTGCCGCGCATGCTCGACGTCAGCGAGGACGTACGCGCCGAGATCGGCGACGAAGAAGCCGACCGGCTGCTCGCCGGCGAGAACGCCCCGGGCAGCTACGACTGCACCTCCTGCCGCACACCGGGCGATTCGGACCAGGAACGCACCAGCACCGTGCTGTTCGTCGGCGAGGAGACCGCAGTCCTTGCCTTCGCCCACGCCAGCTGTATTCCTTCCCAGGTCGTCCAGGTCTCGGAGGAGCAGCTCAAGGGCGCCGTCCGGTCGATCACCGGTGAAGCCCCGGCGCAGACCGCCGCAGCACCCGTCGCACACGGCTACCCGGCCGCACACCCGGGTCCCGTCGCGCAGTCAACCGCCCCCGAGCCCGCCGTGCTCGGTGTCACCAGCGGGCTCGTGCTGATCGGCGAGGAGCTGCACCCCGCGCTCGTCGTCGAGCCCACGGGGCCGATCGCCCGCCCCGGCATGGTGGGCGGCGGGGACGACTTCCTGCCGCTGCTGATCGAGCAGGGCTTCCTCCCGGTGTCCGCGGTCAACGAGGTGCCGCCGACGCTGCACGGCTGGTCCGTGCTGCTGGCCATGGGCCAGCTGCACGCCGTGCTCCAGCCGGGCAACCCCGGTGGCGGGCAGATCGCCTGGTGGCAGGCCCACCAGCCGCTCCAGGTGACCGACGGCTGGCGGGTCGCGGCCAACAAGTCCCACCGGGTGCTGGTCTTCGCCGCTCCCGTCGGATCCATCGGCCAGCAGCCACGTGAGGACCTGCTGCGCGAAGCCCTGGACAAGGCGGCGGCGAACGGCCGGCTGGTCGCTGCCGCCATGCCGCTGGCGGGCACCTGACCAGGCCGGGGCCCGGGCATGGCCCGGGCCGTCCGGAGACGCCCCCCGTGCACCCCGGCCGAACAGCCATTTCCCAGCACGGGCCGCATCCGACCGGCACGAAGGTCGTTGGCTCATACGTGCAGACATACGACCCCGCCCGAGAGCCCTATCCCAGCCAGTCCCCCGAGGGCACGCCGATCTATGACGCCCTGTACTCCGAGTACCGGCGGTCGTTCCGGGCACTGCCCGGAGACCGGAGCGGCGAGGAGGACTTCGGCTTCAAGGCCTTCGGAACCGGCCAGAGCAGTGGCCACACCGGATTCGGCTCGGGATTCAGCGGGGACCTGAGCGTCTGGCAGGCAGGGGTGCGACGGCGCACCGGGCAGCACCGCGCACCGGCGGCGCTGCCCCCCGCACCCCGAAGAGGGCTGTGAGGCAGGCGAGCTCCCAGAACAGGAAGTGGGGGGGGGGGGGGGGGGGGCCCCCCCCCCCCCCCGCGGGCGCCCCCCCCCCCCCCCGGCGCCGGAATAGTCGGGGGCTGCAGGCGACCCCCCCCCCCCCCAAAAAAAAGGAGAGGCCCCACACAAGG
>NZ_JBEYBS010000022.1:0-127990 GCF_040632375.1 Streptomyces sp. NPDC019396
CACGATCCACGGCCGCGACTGACGCTTCCCCATGTTGAAACCAACGAGCATCCGAACCGAAAGTCACATGATCAACAACTTCTGTTAGGACCTCTTAGCCTCCCCCTGGCACTCGACGTTCGCCGGTCGACCAGCAATTCGGCCTTGGCGCTGCGTGGCCAGAACCCGCGATTCACCCCGCTCACGCGGGCCCGTTTGGACGGCTCTAGAGGAAACACGGGACTGCTCTGGTGCCAACGACCACCGCTGCTCGCGTTTCGCGTGAGTGTGGTGCGGTGTTGACCTTTCGGAGGATGGCGGTCGTAGGGTCGTGTACGGCCAGACTTGATCACGACTCGAACGGGCTGTACGCCCGGGACGGGGTGGCACGGTGGGCGCGGAAACCAGCCGGGCACGTACGGGCATGGACGGCGAACTGGCGGAGGCGCTCGTGCGCAGCCGCCGGTTCTTCACCCGGGCGGAGGTGTCAGACGACCTGCGCTCGGTGTACAAGGAGGGCGGCCGGCAGGCGGACGACTTCTACCGGGACCGCTGGTCGCACGACAAGGTGGTGCGCTCCACCCACGGCGTGAACTGCACCGGTTCGTGCTCGTGGAAGGTGTACGTCAAGGACGGCATCATCACCTGGGAGGCGCAGCAGACCGACTACCCCTCGGTCGGCCCGGACCGTCCTGAGTACGAGCCTCGCGGCTGCCCCCGCGGGGCGGCGTTCTCCTGGTACACCTACTCGCCCACGAGGGTGCGCTACCCGTATGTGCGGGGCGTGCTGCTTGAGATGTACCGGGAAGCCAAGCAGAGGCTGGGCGATCCGGTGGCGGCCTGGGCGGACATCGTCTCCGATCCCGAGAAGGCGCGCCGCTACAAGCAGGTGCGCGGCAAGGGCGGCCTGGTACGGGCGAGCTGGGATGAGGCGGTGGAGATGGTCGCCGCCGCGCACGTCCACACCATCAAGGAGTACGGCCCGGACCGGCTCGCCGGCTTCTCGCCGATCCCGGCGATGTCGATGGTCTCGCACGCGGCCGGCGCCCGCTTCTACTCCCTGCTGGGCGGCGCGATGCTGTCCTTCTACGACTGGTACGCCGACCTGCCGGTGGCCTCACCTCAGATGTTCGGTGACCAGACCGACGTACCGGAGTCCGGGGACTGGTGGGACGCCGGCTATCTGATCATGTGGGGCTCCAACCTGCCGGTGACCCGCACGCCGGACGCGCACTGGATGGCCGAGGCCCGCTACCGCGGCCAGAAGGTCGTCGCCGTGTCGCCCGACTACGCAGACAATGTCAAGTTCGCCGACGAGTGGCTTGCCGCCCAGCCCGGCACCGACGGTGCCCTGGCGATGGCCATGGGGCACGTGATCCTCAAGGAGTTCTTCGTCCACCGGGCCACCCCGTACTTCACCGACTACGTCAAGAAATACACCGACCTGCCCTTCCTGGTCTCCGTCGACCAGGTGGAGGGCAAGCCGGGCACGTACCGGCCCGGCAAGTTCCTGACCGCCGCCGACCTCGGCGGCGAGTACGCGGAGACTGAGCACGCGGAGTTCAGGACCGTGCTACTCGACGCCGCCGCCGGGACGCCGGTGGTGCCGAACGGCACGCTCGCCGACCGCTACGGCGAAGCGGGCTCCGGAAAATGGAACCTGGACCTCGCCGGCACCGACCCCCTGCTGTCCGCCGAAGGCAGTGCCGACGCGCCGGTCGCCGTGGAGCTCCCCCGCTTCGACGCCCCGGACGGCAGCGCGGGGCGGCTGCGGCGCGGCGTGCCGGTGCGGCGGGTTTCCGGGCGCCTGGTGACCACGGTCTACGACCTTCTGCTCGCCCAGTACGGGGTGGCCCGCGAGGGGCTGCCCGGCTCCTGGCCCACGGGCTATGACGACGCGCAGGAGCCGTACACGCCTGCTTGGCAGGCGGCAATCACCGGCGTCGCGGCGGACAAGGCGGCTCGTATCGCTCGGGAGTTCGCGACCAACGCGGAGGAGTCCGGCGGTCGGTCGATGATCATCATGGGGGCGGGGACGAACCACTGGTTCCACTCCGACACCATTTACCGGGCGTTCTTGACTCTGACGACGCTGACCGGCTGCCAGGGCGTCAACGGTGGCGGTTGGGCGCACTACGTCGGTCAGGAGAAGGTGCGTCCGATCACCGGCTACTCGGCGATCGCGACCGCGGCGGACTGGAACCGGCCGGCGAGGCTGATGATCCAGACCGCGTACTGGTACCTGCATTCCGACCAGTTCCGTTACGACCCTTTCTCCGCTGACACCCTCGCGGCGAGCGGTGCAGGGGGGCCGTTCAGTGGGAAGTCCACGGCGGATGTGATCGCTCAGTCGGCGCGGATGGGCTGGATGCCGTCGTACCCGACCTTCAATCGCAACCCCCTGGACCTCGCCGATGAGGCAGAGGCGGCGGGGCGTCCGGTCGCCGAGTACATCGTGGACGCACTCAAGAAGGGCAGGCTGCGGTTCGCGGGTGAGGACCCGGACGCGCCGGAGAACTTCCCGCGGGTGCTGACCGTGTGGCGGGCCAATCTCCTGGGCTCCTCGGCGAAGGGCAACGAGTACTTCCTCAAGCACCTGCTGGGCACTGACTCCTCCGTACGCGCCACCGAGGCACCGCCAGAGGCCCGGCCGCGGGAAGTGGTCTGGCGGGAGGAGGCCCCCGAGGGCAAGCTCGACCTGCTGCTGACCCTGGATTTCCGCATGACGAGCACGACTGTCTTCTCCGACGTGGTGTTGCCTGCGGCGACCTGGTACGAGAAGCACGACCTGTCCAGCACGGACATGCACCCGTTCGTGCACGCCTTCAACCCGGCGATCTCCCCTCCGTGGCAGACCCGTACCGACTGGGACGCTTTCCACACCCTCGCCAAGGAGTTCAGCCGCCAGGCAGCTGGTCGTCTAGGGGTGCGTAAGGACGTGGTGGCGGCTCCGCTGCTGCACGATACGCCGGACGAGATGGCCAACCCGCGCGGCAGGGTGCGCGACTGGAAGGCGGGGGAGTGCGAGCCGCTTCCGGGCCGCACCATGCCCAAGCTCGTCACGGTGGAGCGTGACTACGGTACGGTCGCTGACAGGATGGCCGCCCTCGGCCCCTTGCTGGACACCCTGGGCGCCACCACCAAGGGCGTCACCTTCAAGGTCGACCGCGAACTGGATTACCTGCGGCACAAGAACGGCACCGCCCGAGGCGGCGCGGCCGACGGACGGCCCTCGATCGCCCGCGACGTGCACGCCTGCGAGGCGATCCTCGCTCTGTCCGGCACCACCAACGGCCATCTCGCCATGCAGGGCTTCCGCACCCTCGAAGCCCGCACCGGCACCCAGCTCGCGGACCTGGCAGCCGAGCACGAGGGCAAACAGATCACCTTCGCCGACACCCAGGCCGCGCCCGTGCCGGTCATCACCTCCCCTGAGTGGTCCGGATCGGAGACCGGAGGGCGCCGCTACTCCCCGTTCACCGTCAACGTCGAGCGGCTCAAGCCCTGGCACACCCTCACCGGACGCCAGCACTTCTACCTCGACCACGACTGGATGACCGCGGTCGGCGAGCAACTCCCCGTCTACCGGCCCCCGTTGAACATGCACGCCCTGTTCGACGAGCCCCACGTCGGCGATACCGGCGAGCTGGGTGTGACGGTGCGCTACCTCACCCCCCACAACAAGTGGTCGATCCACTCCGAGTACCAGGACAACCTGTTCATGCTGTCGCTGTCCCGCGGCGGCCCGACGATCTGGATGAGCACCCAGGACGCGGCCAAAGCCGGAGTGAAGGACAACGACTGGATCGAGGCCGTCAACCGCAACGGCGTCGTCGCCGCCCGCGCGGTCGTCTCGCATCGCATGCCGGAAGGCACCGTCTACATGCACCATGCCCAGGACCGGCTGATCGACGTACCCCGCACCGAGACCACCGGTCGGCGCGGCGGGATCCACAACTCCCTGACCCGCCTGCTGATCAAGCCCAGCCACCTCATCGGCGGCTATGCCCAGTTGTCGTACGCGTTCAACTACCTCGGCCCGACCGGCAACCAGCGTGACGAGGTCACCGTCATCCGACGCCGCAAGAACCAGGACGTGGAGTACTGACATGCGTGTGATGGCCCAGATGGCGATGGTGATGAACCTCGACAAGTGCATCGGCTGCCACACCTGCTCGGTCACCTGCAAACAAGCGTGGACCAACCGCACCGGCGTCGAATATGTGTGGTTCAACAATGTCGAGACCCGGCCCGGTCAGGGCTACCCGCGCCGCTACGAGGACCAGTGCACCTGGCAGGGCGGCTGGGAGCTGAACAAACGCGGTCGGCTCGCGCTGAAGGCGGGCGGCCGTTTCAAGAAGCTGATCCAGATCTTCTCCAACCCGAAGCTGCCGACGCTGGACGACTACTACCAGCCCTGGACCTACGACTACGAGACCCTGACCAACGCGCCGCTGCAGGAGCACACCCCGGTGGCCCGCCCCAAATCGTTGATCACCGGTAAGGACATGAAGATCGCCTGGTCGGCGAACTGGGACGACGACCTCGGCGGATCGGCCGCGACCAGCGAGAGGGACGTCCTGCTGCGCGAAGTCTCCGAGAAGATCAAGCTGGAGTTCGATCAGACGTTCATGTTCTACCTGCCGCGGATCTGCGAGCACTGCCTCAACCCGTCCTGCGCGGCCTCCTGTCCATCCGGTGCCATCTACAAGCGGGAAGAGGACGGCATCGTACTGGTCGATCAGGACCGCTGCCGAGGCTGGCGCATGTGCGTCACGGGCTGCCCCTACAAGAAGGTGTACTTCAACCACCGCACCGGAAAGGCCGAGAAGTGCACCTTCTGCTTTCCTCGGGTCGAGGTCGGCCTGCCCACCGTCTGCTCCGAAACCTGCGTCGGCCGACTGCGCTACATCGGCCTGATCCTCTACGACGCGGACAAGGTCCTCAAGGCCGCATCCACCCCGAATGACACCGATCTCTACGACGCGCAGCGGCAGGTCTTCCTCGACCCGAACGACCCCCAGGTCGTGCGCGAGGCAGAGAAGGCGGACATTCCGCGGGACTGGATCGAGGCCGCCCAGCGCTCCCCGATCCACTCCCTGATCAACACCTACAAGGTCGCCCTGCCGCTGCACCCGGAGTACCGCACCCTGCCCATGGTCTGGTACATCCCTCCACTGTCCCCGGTCGTCGACGCCGTCCGCGACACCGGCCAGGACGCCGAGGACCACCGCACCCTGTTCGCCGCCGTCGGCGCCCTGCGCATTCCCGTCGACTACCTCGCCCAGCTCTTCACCGCCGGCGACTTGGCACCCGTCGACGCCGTGCTACGCCGCCTGGCGGCGATGCGCGCTTACATGCGCGACATCAACCTCGGCCGCCAACCGGACGCCTCCATCCCCCAGGCGGTCGGCATGGGCGAGGAGCAGATGTACGACATGTACCGGTTGCTGGCCTTGGCCAAGTACGACGAGCGGTACGTCATCCCGCCCGCGCACGCTGAGCAGGCCCACCGACTCGAAGAGCTGGCCACCGAGTGCAGCCTGGACTACGAGGGCGGCCCCGGCATGGGCGGCTCCGGCCCCTTCGGTGAGACCTCCGGCGGCGCCGCCCCAATCGCGGTGGAGAACTATCGGGCCCTGCGTGACCGGCAGAGCTCCGACACCCCCGCCGCCCCCACCCGCAAGGCCACCCGCGTCAATCTCCTCAACTGGGACGGCAAGGGCTCCCCACCCGGCCTGTTCCCGGACAGACCAACCAGCGGCAGCAGCAGTACCGGGGAAGACAGCGGCGGGGAGGTCGAGCCGAAGCCATGAAGAGGAAGACCATGCGCACCGTCGGCATGCAGCCTTGGCATCCCTACGCCTGGCAGGTCCAGTCCCTGCTGCTCGCCTACCCCGACGAGCAGTTCGAGCAGCGCCTGGCCCTGACCAGCAGGGTCGCCGCCACCCTGCCGGAACCGGTCGCCCGCGCCCTGCACCGCTTCACCGCCCAGGTCGAGAAGACCAACAGTGCCGACTTGGCCACCGCCTACGTCGCCACCTTCGACCACCGCAAGCGCTGTTGCCCGTACCTGACGTACTACGCGCACGGCGACACCAGGAAGCGCGGCATCGGCCTTCTGCGGCTGAAGCAGACGTACGCCGCGGCCGGATGGCGCCTGGGCGACGACGAACTGCCCGACCACCTCGCCGTCGTCCTCGAGTTCGCCGCCACCGACCCGGAAACCGGACATCGTCTGCTCACCGAACACCGCGCCGGCCTCGAGATGTTGCGCCTGGCCCTGAACGACGACGGCTCGCCCTGGGCGCATGTGCTGGACTCCGTCTCGGCCACCCTGCCCGACCTCGTCGGCGACGAGGGCGAAGCCGTCATGCGCCTGGCTGTCCAGGGCCCGCCAGAAGAGCAGGTCGGCCTCGATGGGTACGCATCGCCAGTGTTCCTGCCCGACCCCGTCCTAGGAGGTCCCCGATGACCGCACCCGAGCAGCCCTTTATCCTGGCGGCCGAGGCCGGCATCGGTGGCATCCTGCTGTGGGTCGTCCTGCCCTACGTTGCCCTCGCGGTGTTCGTCCTCGGTCACGTCTGGCGCTACCGCTATGACAAGTTCGGCTGGACGACTCGCTCCTCCCAGCTCTACGAGAACCGTCTGCTGCGCATCGGCAGCCCCTTGTTCCACTTCGGCATCCTGATCGTGCTCCTCGGCCACGTCGGCGGCCTGGTCATCCCCAAGAGCTGGACCGACACCGTCGGCATCAGCGAGCACACCTACCACATTGGTGCGGTCCTGCTGGGCACGATCGCCGGCGTCGCCACGCTCGGCGGGCTGGCCATCCTCATCTACCGGCGCCGCACCGTCGGCCCGGTCTTTTCTGCCACCACCCGCAACGACAAGGCCATGTACCTCTCCTTGAGTGCGACCATCGTGCTCGGCCTGGCCGCCACGGTGGCCGCGAATGTCGTCGGCCGGGGATACGACTACCGCGAGACCATCTCCCCGTGGTTCCGCTCCATCTTCTACCTCCGGCCCGATCCGGACCTGATGAGCGGCGCCCCGGTCCTGTTCCAGCTGCACGCGGTCAGCGCCCTGCTGCTTTTCGCGGCCTGGCCGTTCACCCGGCTGGTCCATATGCTCACCGCGCCGGTGGGCTACCTGACCCGCCCCTACATCGTCTACCGCAGCCGCGACGCCCGGCTCGGCACCCGCTCCCCGCGCCGCGGCTGGGAACACGCAGGGTCATGAGTGTCCGATTCACGTGGCCAGGGGTGGGCAGGAGACCCAGCTGCCGCCGCAGCAGGGCAGTGGTCGGTCAGAGACCGTTGTCTGGCCGGTAGCCACCCCTGGTCGAACAGGTCAGGGCTTCGGGAAGATCGATGAGAGGGGTTGCTGAAACCCCAGTGCCCATCCACAAGGAGGCCGTTGTATGACTCGCCCTGTCACCGTCGGAGTGGACGGATCGCCCGAGAGCCTGGCCGCAGCCGATTGGGCTGCCCGTGAAGCGACGCTCCGAGGTGCACCTCTCCGCATCGTGCACGCCTGGCTCTGGCAGCCCCTTGACGTAGGGATCGTGCAGGACAGGGAGGCCCAGGCCCAGTCGGCCAACGGTCTGCTGAGGGAGGCCGAGACGCGTGTGGCAAGCCGCCGTTCCAGCCTGAAGGTGACGGCCGAGGTGGTGGCGGACACGGCGGTTACCGCGCTGCTGAGCGAGGCTGAGCGGTCCGAGATGCTGGTGCTCGGCTCACGGGGGTACGGCGCCCTGGCCGGCTTCCTTCTCGGCTCGTACGGGCAGCAGGTGATCGCCGCCGCGCCGTGCCCGGTGGTGTCGGTCCGGGACCCAGGGGGGCAGTCGGCAGCGCCGGAGGGCGGTGAGATCGTCCTGGGCCAGCAGGGTGGGCCCGAGGACTGTGACGCTGTGCTCAAGTTCGCATTCGAGGCGGCTGCTGAGCGAGGCACGAGCGTGCGTGCCGTGCGGGCGTGGAGCCTGCCGCCGATCTTCGCGTACAGCCCGGGCTCGATGCGCCTCGCCGATGAGGCGGGAGGGCTGGAACCCTTCGAGAAGAAGGCCCTGGCGCAGGCACTCGCTCCGTGGCGAAGGAAGTTCCCCGCCGTGCCTGTGACCGAACACGTGGAAATCGGAAGCGCCGGACAGGTGCTGCTGTCGGCTGCCGCAAAGGCCCAGTTGCTCGTGGTGGGGCGCCGCGCACGCCGTGCCCCGGTGGGCCCCCGCATCGGCTCTGCGGCCCATGCTGTCCTGCACCACTCCACTTGCCCGGTCGCAGTTGTTCCGCACGCCCGAGAGTAACTGCCCTTCGGGCCGGGGCGAGCAGTCCGTCTCGCTAGGCGTTCGCAGCCCGGTGAGGCTGTTGGTGGAGCCGGTCTCGCAGCTCGAAAGGCGCTCGGAATCTGCCATGTGGGCAAATCGTCCGAGCAAGGCTGCAGAGCGGCTTCCTCGCCCCTGCGCACCGCGAGTGCGATCTGGTCGATGACAAGCCGCGCTGAAGGCGGTACTGGTTCTTAAGGCAGCCACCACCAGCGCATAACCCACCAGCCTCGGATGGTGGCCACTCGTGTGGGTGAAGCCTTGACGCCGACTGCCGGTCAATGATCGTCACTGGTATGGCGTCAGAGGCGGACGACGACGAGGGCGATGTCATCGTGGGCACCGCCGGCGACACCGAGCCGCGCGAGCAGGGCATCGGCCAGCCGCTCCGGGGCAAGGCCCGTGAGGTCGCCCAAGGCGCTGGTGAGCCGGTTCAAGCCGGTGTCGATGTCCTCCCCGCGGTGTTCGATCAGCCCGTCGGTGTAGAGGAGGAGGGTGTCGCCTGTCCGGTAGGGGATGCCGGCCTGCGGCCGGGGGACGTGCTCGGACCGGGCTCCGAGCGGCGGGTCGGTGGCCTGGTCAAGCAGCTCGCATCCGCCGTCGGTGTGCATCAGCACCGGCGGCGGATGCCCGGCGCTTGAGTAGACGAGCAACCTCGCGCGGGAGTCGACGAGCACGGTGACCGCTGTGGTGGCAAGCGCCCCGTCGATCGAGCGGGCATACATGCCCAGCACCTCCAGGGCCTGGGCAGGTCCGGCAACCGCCCGGCTGGCGGCGGAAAGAGCGCTGCGGAGCATGCCCATGACGGTTGCGGCCTCCAGGCCATGTCCGACGACGTCGCCCACGGCAACGGTGAACCGTCCCTCGGACAGGTCGAGGGTGTCGTACCAGTCGCCGCATACATTCAAGGAGCCGGTCGCCGGCAGGTAACGCACCGCGATATCACTGTGCCGGGCCAGATCCGGGGTGTGCAGCATCGCCTCCTGAAGAGTGACGGCCACCTCCCGCTCCCGGGCATGCGCCGCGCGCAGCTCCTCGTTCAACCGCTGCAGCTCCCGCGCCCGGGCATACAACTCCGCCTCCATCCCCACCTCGCGCTCAGTCAGCCGCCCACCTTCCCCATGGTCCCCGAACTGGCGCGCCTGCACGAACGCGGTCACGTCTTCCACCCGGTGGATGATCCACGCCACCCGCCCGTCCGGACCCTTGACCGGAGTATTGACCGGGGACCACCACCGCTCCTCGAACTCGCCCGGCCGCTCGGCTACCGGGATGTCGTACTTCTGCACCGCCATGGTGTCCGCCTGCCCTGTAGCCAGCACCCGGCCCAGCGACGCCCTCAGATTGCGCACCCCATCTGCGGCCGGGTCGGCAGGGTTGTCCGGGAACGCCTCGAACACATGGCGACCGAGCAGGTCCTCCCGGGTACGCCCGGTCGCCCGCAGATACGCCTTGTTGACATCCACGATCACGAGATCCGGCGCCAGCACCAGATAAGGGCTCGGCGTGGCATCGAACAACGCCCTGCAGTCGACCTCCGGCCTCACGGACCACCGGCTCCTCATTCCGGACACGACGCCCCTGACACCAACCTACGCAGCCTTCGGACCAGCCGCGCGCCGGGAATGTTCCATCCGGCACGACGCAGATGGTGGAAGCGGTCACCTATGGCGGCGGGCGGCCGGATCGCAGGCGGCAACGTGCGCAGCGACCGCGCCGACGCCGGGCGTACCGCTCCAGGTGACCGTCCCTGGTGGCCGACACGGACGGTTCGCGTGGGGACTGCGGCGCTCGACGCGGAACTGCACTGCGCCCGCGCGGACGGCTCCTGCGTGTGCTGGCGGGGTAGCCCGAGGGCGGACGGATTCACCGAATGCGGGCTGCGGACGCCCTCATGGACGTCGGCCGGGTCCGTCATCGGCTGGTGGGCGGAAGCCGGTTGCGGTGGCCCTCACGCCGTGGGCCCGATGCCGAGTTCGGCGAGCAGGCCGCGGATGCGGAGTGCGATCTCGTCGCGGATCGGCCGGACCGCCGCGACGCCCTGCCCCGCCGGGTCGTCGAGCTGCCAGTCCAGGTACCGCTTGCCGGGGAAGTAGGGGCAGGCGTCGCCGCAACCCATGGTGATCACCACGTCCGAGGACTGCACCGCCGCACCGGTCAGGATCTTCGGGGTTTCGGCGGAGATGTCGATGCCGGATTCCCGCATGGCCTCCACCACGGCCGGGTTGACCGTGTCGGCGGGGGCGGAGCCCGGCGCGGGGTCAGCGTCCTCGACCGCGGTGGCCGGGCGGCCGAAGCAAAGCGCGACCAAGCCGAGACCAGCGGCGGCGCCGAGCAGCTGGGCGGCGAGGAAGGGCAGGGCTGCGCCTGCGGCGGCTGAACGGTGCCGCTCACCCCTCTTCCGCCTCGTCCTACTGCGCGGCGTCCGGGTCGCGCAGCTGGCGCAGTCCCTGGCCGGGGCCGCTGGCCTTGATGCTGAACAGGTAGCGGCCCAGGAAGCTGATGTGCCGGTCCTTGAGCGGGGAGGCCCTTGCTTCGTCCTCGTCCTTGACCTCGTGGCCCTCGGTGCGCAGCTGGGCGACGGCGGTGTCCAGGTAGTGGGTGTTCCACAGGACGACGGCCTTGAGGACCAGGCCGAGGGTGGCGAGCTGGTCCTCCTGGCCATCGCGGTACGCCTGGCGGGTCTGGCCCCGGCCGCCGTGGCATCGCGCGGCGAGCCGGTGGCGGGACTCCTGCACGGTCAGCCGCCGGTTCATCAGCCTGCGATAGGTGTCTTCGACGGGTCGACCAGGGCGAGCAGGTGCATGGCCTCGTTGATCCGCCCGTACTCGGCGAACGCCGCTCCCAGCGGGGTCGGGTGACCCTCGCGGCCGCTCTACGAGAACAGGGCCGACCCGGACGCGGCCGGGCCGAACGGCGAAGAGGACTGCACCGAAGACTGAGAACCTCGTCCTCGGCCAGGGGCTCGCGGGGGCAACGGCCCGATCTCGACTTTGTGTGTGGCGCCACCACGGCGGCCAAATAGCCCACTGCGCTGGGCCCACAACAGGCGTGCCCCGACGGTGAAGCCTAACTTCACCAATGGGCAGTAACCCAAGGATTCGGACAGAGGCGTAAGGGCTGTAAGGAGCCGGGACATGACGGTGCGACAACCGAGGGCCCGTAGTGCGAGACGAGGACTGAGCCGCACGGCAGGCGTCTGCGCGCTCGCCGCGGCATTTGCCTTCGCGGGCCCGCCGCTTGCAGCGGCGGGCCCGCGACCGAACCCGCCGCGCCCGTGTGCGACGGAGCCCGCTCCGCCGACTGGCGATGCGACCACCCCCTCGCCGATCACGTCAGGCAGCGGTGTGTGGAGCTTCGTTTCCGAGCCGGGCCTGCACCCGCAGCGGGTGACGGTGACCGCGCGCGAGCCGGGGACGGCTCCCGGCAAGATCTTCGTCGGCCCCTATGCCATCGGCACCGCCGTGTACGGCCAGACCGGGGCACTCATCTCGGACAACTCCGGTGATCCGGTCTGGTTCCGCCCTCTGTCCTCTCCAGACCTCCAGAACGCGGACTTCAAGGTCCAGAGCTACCACAATCCCAGGACCGGGAAGGCGCAGCCGGTGCTGACCTGGTGGCAGGGATCCATCGCCATTCCGCCCACGTACACGAACCTACCGGGTGGCGCTCCCGAGCCGGGGGGGTGCTACTACATCTACGACAACCACTATCGGCTGCTCAAGACGGTCTTCGCGCATCACGGCTTCTATCCGGACGAGCACGAGTTCCTGCTGACCCGCAGGGGGACCGCGCTGTTCATCGCGACCAAGCCGGTCCCCATGGATCTCAGGCCCTACGGGGGCCCTGAGGACGGAGCCATCCTGGACAGCGAGATCCAGGAGGTCGACCTGGAGACGGGCAGGCTCGTCTTCTCCTGGGACCTGCTGGACCACCTGGACCCCGCCGACTCCGAGGTGCCGGCCTCCGATGCGGCGACGTCGGGCGGAGTGTGGGACGCCTACCACCTGAACTCGCTCGATGAGGGGCCCAACGGGGAGCTGTTGATCTCGCTCCGCAACTTCTGGGCGATCTACGACATCTCGAAGAAGACCGGAAAGGTCAAGTGGCAGCTCGGCGGTAAGGACAGCGACTTCACCTTTGGCCCCGGCGCGGACTTCTACTGGCAGCACGACGCGCGGTTCGGGCCGAAGGGCACGATCAGCATGTTCGACGACGGCTGCTGCAACCAGCCGGACGGCACTCCGGAACAGGAGTCCCACGGCCTGGTCCTGGACCTGGCCTTCGATGAGCGCCGCGCGAGCGCCGTGCGGACCTACTATCACGAGCCACCGCTGTTCTCGGCGTCCCAGGGGAACACCCAGGCCCTGGACAACGGCAACAAGTTCATCGGATGGGGACAGAGCTCGTACTACTCGGAATACGCCAACGCGGGAAACACGGCGGGCGACGGCTCGGAGAACCTGCTGTACGACGCGCAGATGCCGGGCTCGAACATTTCGTACCGGGCCTTCCGGAACAAGTGGGTCGGCAAGCCCTACTATCCGCCGAGGGCAGCGGTGAGGACCGACGACGGTGAGTACGTCGTATACGCCTCCTGGAACGGTTCGACGCAGACCAGAGCATGGCGGGTGCTCGCCGGACCGGACCCCGACTCCCTGTCGGTGGTCGTGCGGCACGCCAAGCGGGCCGGTTTCGAGACGGCGATCCCGACGGATGCCCCAGGACCGTACTTCCAGGTCAAGGCATTGGACGAAGAGGGGCGTGTCCTCAAGTCCTCCGATGTCGTGACCCTGTCTCACTGAAGGCCGGGATGACCGATCCTATGACGGAGCCGCGTCCCGATCCCACCCGTCAGACCCGTCGGGGAATGCGCCCAGGCGAACTCGACGGCAAGTGGTACGCGAAGTACTGGCAACTTCAGTCTCACCCGCCCCTTTCAGGTGCCGCGTGAAGCGGGTACTCCAGTGATACTTATGTGGCTCATGTTTACTGCTGAGCCCGAATATATCGGAGAAGAATCGTTTCACGGCTCCGTGTGCCCAATCATCCGAACGGGCCCGCCGAGAATCATGAACAAGCTCTCTCACCCAGCCCCTTAAGTGTGATATTCATCGTTCGGGGCGGCTTCAAGTCATTGTCTGCGCAATGGCGATGGCGGCGGCCCGACTGGGGAGGGAGTGGCGTGTCCACGTCAGAAAGTATGGGTCTCCCAACACGGCTCGTAGGACTGGCAGGACTGACGGAGCAGAGCAATAAGTTGCTGGAGTGGGCGAACACAGCCACCGCTGAGGGACTGAGGTACGCCTCCGAGGGGCGGCGCGGCGCCAACGCCGCACGAGCGCAGAACCATGAGGCGCAGATGGCGAGCGTGCACGAGTCGCATCGGGCACGGGAGCATTCCAGGCTGACGCAGTTGAACAAGCTGGTGTCGTCGCTGGACATCAGGTCTGCTGCCGTGTCGTTCGGGTTCGACACAGCCCGGACGGCTGTCACAGCCTTCGCCGACGATACGGTGAACCGACGTGACCACGACAGGCAACTCGAACGCATTGCCGCCACTCGGAGCGCTGCGGAAAGCCTGGAGTGGAATCGGGCACTTGTGCAGGCGGCGGTCCACCACGAACTGAGCACGCGTGAACGGAATCTGGCCAACAGCCCCTTCTTCGACACGGTCGAAGTGGTGCGCGAGTTTGTCGCGGATGCCACCGGCGGGGGAAAAAGGCCCGCCCTGCTCATTGCGCCCTTTTTTCACGAGGAAGTCGGCGTACACGAAAAGCCGCCAGGCTTCCTGGTCGCGCTGCGCCAGTCCTGGTTGACCGCCCCCTGGCACGACGACCTTGTGCCGCTGGCGGGTGTGGTGGACCGTCCGCTGCACCGGCTCGACGTGGATGTCCGTGCTGTCCAGCGGGCCCTGCACGATCTACCGGTGGTCCTCATCCACGGACAGGTGCAGGAAGGGGGGCGGGTGTGGCCGTCCCTGGCGGCATGGAACCTTCTGCCTGACACCGGCAGCTCGTCGCTGCATCTGACCTTCCCGCACTTCCCCCTCGCCGAGACCGGTGATGCCCCGGCCGTACGCGCTCTGGGTGATCAGTTGGGCCGGATGTTCGCACTGACCGTTGGCAACCTCGGCGACTGGTTTCATCTTCTCCGGTACGAGCGGCCTCCGCGGGTCCACAACCTGCTGGTCGAGGACGAGGCACCGGAACGCGCCGTGCTCGCGACCAGCGCAGCTGACAGCTACGACGTCCTCATGACGGCCGGCCGACTTGACACGGACTGGGCGCAGATTCGGCAGGCTCGCATCTTGACCGAGGGCGGGTTGCCAGACATCGCAGAGCGCATGGCCCGTACCACCCTCGACGGGTTGGCGAGGTCTCCGATCGAGGACGCGAGCGGTCGAATGATGCTTCTGCGGGAACTGCTCGGTGTGTTCGGACTGCTGGGAAGCCACGAAGACCGAGTTCGGGTGGAGGCACTGCATGAAGAGGCCGCAAGTAAGCGCCTCGATGAGCTGCATGGTTGGGGGGTACGGCGGTGACGGCGTTTCAGCCGAAGGTGACTGCGGCCATCGACTTCGGTACGCACGGAAGTGGCTTCGGGTGGGCGGTCGTGTGCGAGGGGAACGACGACAGTGCCACCCGCAAGGTCCTGTCGGTCGACGGGTGGCAGGACCAACCGCACAGCTATCCGAAGAATCTGACTGCTCTGCTCATGGACGGCGACGGGCGCGTCTCCGCGTGGGGACACGCCGCGGTCAAGAAGTACAACTTTCACCGCGGCTCGAACGGCCACCGCTTGGTGAACGGCCTCGACATGAAGATGTCCCTCAAGCCGGAGAGCACCAACAGGGACAGGAACTACGCTGCCGACGGAGTCGAGGAGCTCATCGTCGAGTACCTGCGCCGCCTCTATGCCGATGCCGTGGATCACATTGCGACAAAGGGGGGTTTCGCCGAAGAGGAGATCACTTGGTGCCTGACGGTGCCAGCCATCTGGGACGATTTCGCGCGCCAGACGATGCGGAGAGCAGCGAAAAGGGCGGGCATGCCCACGGACGAGCAGCGATTCCAGCTCTGCCTAGAGCCGGAGGCCGCCGCTCTGTACGCCCGGAACAAACTTGCCGGCGGCGGTATCGACGAGCCCGGCACGCGTCTGGTCATCGTTGACGCCGGAGGGGGCACAGTCGACATCACCGCCTATGAGGTGGAACAGGACGGCCGCCTGGCCGAGCTGATCCCACCGCTGGGCGACGGGCTGGGTGCCGAGTACGTGAACACGGCATTCCGGGAGAAGGTCCTCGTGCCGCGCCTGAGCAGCCCCGACCGCGCTGACGGGTGCACCAACCTCCTCGAACTCGAGAGCAGGGTGCCAGGGCTGCTCTGGCATCTGCTCCAGGATTTCGAGCGGACGAAGGTCGACTTCGATCCCCTGCAGGAGACTCCCTCCCGCCTGGCTCTGCCGACACAGCTCTATCTCGCGCTTGACGACACCGAGCGGGAGACTCTGGCAAGCAAGCAGGACGGCATCGCCTACGAGTTCGTCTTGTCACGAGGAGAGTTCATCAGCCTCTTCGACCATGTGATAGACCCGATTCTGAAGCTGGTGAAGAAACAACTCGACTGTGTGCTAGCCGGTGCCACAGGACCGGTCCGGCTACTGGCCGTGGGAGGGTTCGCCCAGTCCCGCTACTTCCAACTGCGGCTGAACGAACTCCAGGACGACCGAGTGAAACTCGTCATTCCGCCGGCTCCCGCACTGGCCGTTCTCTACGGTGCGGTGCACTTCGCCTACGATCCCTCCGCCCTTCGTGTGCGACGTTCGCGCTATACCTACGGCTGCGACGTCTCCCTGCCTTTCGAGGAGGGGGACCCGGAGACCTCCAAGAACCGCGACGACGGAGGGAAGGAATTCTGCAGCAACCGATTCAAAACGTTTGTTCTTGAATCCGAGCCGGTCGAGGTGGGCTCTGCTTTCACCCACCATTTCACGCCCCTCCGCAAAGCGCAGAAGTCCGTTCTGTTCAATCTCTATCGGACCCCGGAACGGAAACCCCGGTACATCGACGAGCGAGGGTCGGTATCGATCGGGAAACTCGAGATCAAACTTCCCTCCAGTCTCCGGAGCCTATCGGAAGGAGATCGCTGTATCGAACTGTGCATGAAATTCGGCGGCACTGAAATAACGGCGACAGCGCGAATCCTGGCAACTGGCGAGACTCTCGAGACAAGAGTGGAGTTCGAGCCGAGGTGGTAGATCACAGCAAACCCCCGGTGGACACGAGTCGGCTATTTCTCTCGCATGCCGGACAAGACGAAGGGGGGGAATTGATCGACATGCTGGAAAATCTCGCAAAATTCTTCGGACGTCAGAGTCGACGCATTCAGGAACTGGAGCATGAGGTAAAGAAGTGCCATGAGGAAGTCGAGAGATGTATTGGACGAATAGAGCGGTTGGAGAGCCGTTGCAACCACAACGAAGACGAAATTCGACGCAATGGTAGGAGCATCGGCCGTGCACTCGCCTTCGTGAACGAGCAGCGGGACGACGTATTCACCGAGCAGGACAACCGCCATGTCGAACTCGCCCGGCGCTACGAGGACTTCCGTGATCAGAGGATCAGTCCGGCGGCCTCCGACGCGGTAGCCTCGGGGGAGGACAAGAGGCGGGACCCCCAGCGACACGCGGAAGTAACCGCGGAACTGTGCCGGGCCCTGTTCGCCACCGCGTGTCCGGACCTCCAGGCTGTCGGGGCCGCGTTGAAGGACCTAGCTCACGCAGAGGTACTGGCCACCGAACTCGTCGAGATCGCCAGGGAGTTGGTCGACGAAGCCGCCCGGGTTGGAGGCAGTCCGTACTGGGACTTCGACGCCCCGTCCGGAGGCGCGATCGACCTTGACCTCCAGAAGCTCTGGTACGACTCGGCTGAGGACGGGGTGCTGCACATGGTCGTCACGCCCGCGTATCGAGCTCGGGGCCGACAGTTCTGCGTGCAGTACGTACGAACAGTGCCCGCGGAGTGATGGCAGGTGGCTCCGACACGGATGAACGGTCGAGCGCTGCCCATGCCTCCTGGTCGCGACGCGGTACGGGTACGTTTCGCCCCGAACGGCGAGATTCCGTACGCCGCCTTCTTCACCCGCACGATCCTCTACTCGTGGCTGTTCGCCCGCCGCTACGCCGGAGCGTTCGTCCTGCGACTCGATGACACCGACCTGGACCACCAGGTGACCGGCGCGATGCGGAGTTACCTGTCGGGGATGCGATGGCTGGGCCTGGACTGGGACGAGGGCCCTGAAGCCGGCGGCGATCACGGACCCTATCGGCAGTCCGAACGTCTGCACCTCTATCGAGAGGCGATCGACGAACTGCTTTCTCAGGGACACGCGTACCCGTGCTACTGCTCCGCCGAACGCCTACGGGAGGTGGCTGCTGAGGCACGGCGTCCGGGCGCCGTCCATGGCGCGTACGACGGGCGGTGCCGGCACGCGTCGGCGGCCGACATCTCCGCGGCCGAGCGGGAGGGGCGCCGGCCGGCCATCCGCCTGCGGACGCCCGACGACGGTGTCATCGAATCACATGACCTGTTGCGCGGCGCCGTGAGAGTCCGGACGTCCGAGATCAGCGACTTCATCATCTGTCGTTCCGACGGCTGGCCTACGTACCATCTCACGGTCGTGGTCGACGACCGGCACATGGCGATCAGTCACGTCCTCCGGGGTGTCGAGGGTCTGTCCACCATGGCGCCCCAGGCTCTGGTCCACCAGGCGCTGGGTTTCCCCGTGCCCTACTACCTGCACTTCCCGCTGGTGCGGACGCCGGGTTTCACGATGGGTGACCGTTTCCTGCCGCGTGGCCGCCTGTTGTATCTCGATGAGCTTCGCCGCGCCGGGTACTACCCGCCCGCCGTCGTCAACTACTACGCGAACCTGGGCTACAGCGTCCCGTGCGAGGAACACGCATCACTCGACGACCTCGTCGCGGAGTTCCAGTATTCGGGGATCAGCAGGAAGGAGTTCGTCAATCAGTCGTTGGACAAGCTCGCCTGGATGAACCGCACCTACCTGCGTACAACGGCTCCGGTCCGCTTCGTCGAGGACTTGGTGCGACAACGCCTGCGAGACTCAGGCGTCGCTGACGATTCCGCCTCGGCCATCGCCACCCGCTCCGTTCCAGTGCTGAGGTCACGGCTGGCGGTGGGCGACGACATCGGGTCCCTGCTGTCCTTCGCCGTTCGGCCGGCACCTGCCGTGGACGGGGCGGACGACAACCCGGTCGCCCGTCACTGGACGGCGGTCGCTCTGGAAGCGCTCAGTCGGGACGAGCCCTTGGCCGCGAGCTTACGCACGCGGGCAGGCCCCGGGAAGGATGTCAGAGCCGAGGCGATCAGGTCGGTGCTCCGGTCCCTCGGAGCACACGGGACGCCCTTGAGTCCGGATGACGTGGTCACCGTCCTCGGACCCGAGGAAGCGACACACCGCCTGAGGCAGCACCCACGTGCGACCTGACACGCTTCGTCGGCCTCGTGCGATCGAGGGACACGCAGTTGCGGGTGTGTGGACCCCGTCGTCGCCGGCCCCTGCACGGTTCCCGCGCCGCTTCGCGCGAGCGCTGGCGGCGCTGCCCTGCGACGGCTTCGGTGTCCGCCGCGCTCCGCACGCAGAGGCCGACGACGGACTCGTCGCGGCCACACCCCAAGGCCTCGCCGCTGACCTTCACGAGCTGTTGCTCGACCCGGCGGTCGACCTGGTGTTGTGCGCCGCGGGCGGGTACACGACGGTGCGCGTCCTGCCTCATCTGGACTTCGGGCTCATCCGCGCGTGCGGAAAACCGATCGTGGGATACAGCGACGTCACCTCGCTGTTGTGGGCCGTGCTGAGCCGGGCGAACACGGTGACCTTCCACGGGCCGATGGTGGTGTCCGAGTGGGGCGAAGTCGGCGGCGCCAATCCCTATACGACCGCCCGGTTCCGCGATGTCATCTCCCCCTGGACCGGCCCCGTTCGCCTGACCGCCCCCGAGCGATGGACCGATGAACTCCTTGTGTGGGACAAGGAGGACGTGCGCCCACGCCGCACTCACCCGGGCATGTGGCGCGCGCTGATTCCCGGGGTGGCCCAGGGCTGGTTGCTGCCCGGGTGCGCGCCCACCGCTGGTCGGCTCTTCGGGACGCCCTGGATGCCCTGTGCCGACGGCGCGATCCTCTGCCTGGAAACGCTGTACATGGGACCGGAGGAATTCCTTGGTCTGCTGCTTCAATGGCGCTTGTCGGGACAGCTCGAGCGCATAAACGGACTCGTCATCGGACGGCACTGCCGCCCGTTGGCCGATTCCGACGACTCCTCGGCGTTCGACCGGGTCGTCCTCGAAGCCCTGGGCCGGGACGACATCCCGGTGCTGGTCGACGTCGATTTCGGCCACACGGAGCCGCGGCTGACCCTTCCGGTCGGCGTTGCCTGCCGGCTCGACGCCTTCTCTCTCTCGATCACCATCGTCGAAGAACCCGTGACCTCAGGGGGAACGAGCTCGTGAAGACTCGCATCGACACCGTCGACGGAGACATACGCATCATCTACCACCAGCAGCTGTGCCGGCGTTGTGTGCTCCCCGAAACCTTCCCCGACATCTCCTTCGACGCGCGGGGTGTGTGCTCGTACTGCAACGACGAGTGCGAGCGGATCACCGCTGGCCAGGTCGCCCTGACCGACGCCGTCCGTTCCGCGCTCGCCGGAGCCGCGCCGGAGCGTGCCTACGACTGCCTGGTGCTCTACAGCGGGGGCAAGGACAGCTCACTGGCGGCGAAGGTCGCTCGGCGCGATCTCGGCCTGAGGGTCCTGGCCTTCACCCTCGACAACGGCTACCTGTCGGCGGACACCAGCCGGAACATGGAGCGCGTCCTGGACGCTCTGGGCATCGACCACATCCGGTTCAGGCCGCCGGCCCGTCTGATGCAGCCGCTCTATCGGACCAGCATGCAGCTGGACTTCCAGGCCGACACGACGAAGTACGCGACTGGCGGCTGCGGTTCATGCATCTCGATGGTGCTCGCTGGCGGCCTGCGTTTCGCCGCCGCGCACTCCATCCCGCTGCTGGTCGGCGGATGGACACCCGGGCAGTTCACGACCAGTCCACTGGTTTCGGTCTCGTTTCTGCGGACTGTCATCAAGCGCCACTTCGACCCGCTGGCGGTCGAGTCGAGCTCCCTTGCCGAGCACCTGGAGTCGTGGCGGCACTCCACCGGCGAGGCCGGAACGCCCGCCGGTCTGCTGAACCCCCTGTACGGGACGGAGTACAGCGAGGCGGACACCATACGGCAGTTGTCCGACCTCGGCTGGTCCCCACCACGGGACACCGACTCGTGTTCAACGAACTGTCGGCTCAACGGCCTGCTGATCCTTGATCACGTCAAGAGGTACGGCTTCCACCCCTACGTGTACGAGCTGGCGCATCACGTGCGGCTGGGCGCGCTCACGCGTGCGGCCGCCCTGGAGAAGATGAGCTGCATCGGGGTGAGGCCCGAGAACGTGGACAACGTCGCGGAGGAACTCGGCGTGCCGAGCGTCCTGACGCCACAACGGAAAGGCTCCCTCCATGTCTGAACCCGACGCCATCAGCGCCCCTATCACCGCCTTGAGCCCGGACGATGTCCGGGTCCTCGACTTCTCCAGTGTCGTCGGTCTGCTCAACGAGCCGAACATGCCGTCCGGCGGTGGCCGTACGGTGCGCCGCGTCATCGCGATGGCCCGGCTGGCACCGGGCGCTCGCGTACTGGATATCGGCAGCAACACCGGTTACACCAGCATTGAGCTCGCCAGCTGGCTGGACGCACAAGTCGTCGGGATCGACATCAATCCGGTGGCCACGGCCTTCGCCAAGGCCAAGGCCGCACGGTACGGACTAGCCAATGTGCGGTTCGATGTCGCCGATGCCACCGACCTGCCGTACCCGTCGGCCAGTTTCGATCTCGTCTACTGCAGCAACACCACGTCGTTCATACATGATCACCGGCGCGCTCGCGACGAGTACTACCGGGTACTGGCTCCGCTCGGTCGCCTCGTCGCTGTTCCCATCTACTACGCCTCACCGCCCCCAGAGAGCCTTCGCCGGCGCGTCGGCGATGCGATGGGCGTCGATCTCGCGGTCACCGACCAGGACTACTGGCGGGACCTCTTCTCCGACGGCGAGGCCACTCTGATCGAACAGGAGACGTACGAGTACGTCCGCCAGAGCCCTGAGCGCATCGCCTCCTACGTGAAGTCGATACTCGACCAGCCTCATCTGGAATCGGTCGACGCGAGGGTGCTGCAGGCCGCTGCCGAGCGCCTCACACACTTCTACGAGTTGTTCGACGAGAACCTCACGTACGCCCGCTACGACATCCTGATGTACCGATGCGGCCACCCGAACCCCGAACCGGTACTTCACCGCACCCGAGCGGTCCGGTGAGACCCGGTGGACGACCTGGACACCCTGCTGGAGAGGCACGTCCATCCCAACCGGCTGCCCGACACAAATTGGCTCGACCGCTTCCTCGCGCGCTCGGACCGTCCAGGCGAGCCGATCCTCCTCGGCTTGGGTGAGGTCTGGGGGCGTACGCCCCAGGTGCTCGTCGATGGGCTCCGCGACGTGCCCGACGCCGCACACGGATACCAGCTGTCGATGTACGGTCTTCCCCGGCTGCGGTCCGTCCTGCGGCAGTACATTCGCGACACTCATCGCCTCAGCCGGTACGAGGGCGACTTCGAAGTAGCCGTCAGCTGGACCGGGACACGCTCGGCCATGCGCGACTACGCCGAACTCCTGCTCGCCGCGCACCCCCGTGGGACTCCGGTCGCCGCAGCCGTGGCTCCGTCGTGGGACTACGCCGGCGTCCTGGAACCGCTCGGTTTCCGGATGGCCTATCTCGCTACGGCAGACTCCGGACACTGGGAGCCCAGGCCCGACACGGTCGCTGCGTTCGCCTCAACGCTCACCGAGCGCCTCGACCTCGTGATTCTGAACGTCCAACACAACCCGACCGGTCTGAGCTGGACTGTGGACGCGGTGAGGGCCCTGCTCCATATGGCAGCGGAGCATCAGGCGGCGATCCTCATCGACGACGCCTACTACGGATTCGCCGACCCGGAGGGGGAGCCGGCCTCGGCAGTCCGCGAGCTACTCGGACATCAAGGCGCCCGGCACCTGCCATGGCTGGCCGTCCGGTCTCTCGGCAAGCAGTTCAACTGCAACGGATGGTCTCTGGGCGCCCTCACCGGCCCTCCGGCGCTGTTGGACCGCCTGGTCAACGACTATCGCGCGCGGCACAGCTTCAACACAGGCGGCCTGCTCCAGAACGCGATGGCCCGCTGGCTCGAGAGCCGGTCCGCGGTCGAGGACTACCTGCGCGTGGAACGCCGGTTGTACCGGCGGCGACGCGAAACCGTGACCGAATGCCTGATCCGCGCCGGCGTACCCGGCGACGACATCATCTGCGGCTCGTCCGGTCCCTATCTGCTGATGCCGGTGCCCGGCCACGCGGGAGGAAGCAGCAGAGCCGACTACCTGGAGCAGTGTGCGGTGCGTGCGGGCGTTCTCATGTCTGACGCGTGGCCGGCGGACCGCGTCCTGGACACCCGCGGGCGCCACGGCCGTCACGTGCGCATGTTCCTCGGGCGCGAGCCCGAAGTGCTCACCGAGGCGTGTGAGCGCCTGCAGTCCGCCGGTCTGCTGAGTAACGGGGTGCGCCATGAGTGACGTGCACCCCGACCATGAGGCGCTGAAGTGTCACCTGGTGGAGATCACGCCCATGCCGGGGGTGAGGTACAGCCTCAATCTCGGCTACCTGCACGCCGCGGCCGCGGCCGATGTCGCCTGCGAATCGGCCTACGACTTCTTCAAGCACGTGATCTTCCAGGCGCCGGACCTGTTGGAGCACACCGAGGCGTGGCTCGATGGACTGGGCCACGTCGACGTGCTGGCTCTCTCGGTGTACTTCTGGAACCGGGAGCCGTCGATGCGCCTGGCCGAGGCCGTCAAGAGGCGCTGGCCAGGCTGCGCGGTCGTCGTCGGCGGCAACGACGTCACCCACCAGGCCGCTGCCGTATTCGCCGGGTGCGAGGCCGTCGACTACCTCGTTCACGGCGAAGGCGAGTTCACCTTCCGCGAGTTGCTGAAGGCGCTGGCCCCGCCCGGCAGCGGAGCCGGACCGGACCTCGAACGTACGCGGGGCATCACCTTCCGTCGCAACGGCATCCCGTACACAGTGCCGGCGGGCGAACGTATCAGCGACCTGAGTTCGATTCCCTCTCCTTTGCTCAGTGGCGTCTATGGTGTCGACGACATCCGGGACTCCCGCGTCATCATCCTGGAGACCAACCGCGGCTGCCCCTACTCGTGTGCGTTCTGCTACTGGGGCGGCGCCACCCGGTCCAAGGTGCGCCCGTTCCCGCTTGAGCGGATCAAGCAGGAGATCACGTTCGTCGTCACTCACGCACGACCCGACGCCACGTTGTTCCTCGCGGACGCCAACTTCGGGATACTCGGCCAGGACCTTGAGATCGCACAGTGGCTGGTCTCAGAGCTCCGTCGCCTTGGCAAGCGGATATTCCTCTTCACGAACTGGGCCAAGAACACCAGCGCACGAGTGCTGGAGACGGCCGAGATCCTCTACTCCAGCAACGTGATCGCGGCGGTGACGCTGTCGGCGCAGTCGTTCACACCCGAGGTCCTGCGGATCGCTCGGCGCTCCAACATCAAACCGGACTACTACCGCAGCCTGCAGGCCGAGTTCCGGCGTCGCGGCGTGCCGACGTACACGGAGCTCATCTGGGGCATGCCGGGGGAGAGCCTCAGGACGTTCCTGGAGGGCCTCGAGTACGTCATCGCCAGCGGCGGGTTCCCTGTCGTCTACCCCTTGCTGCTGCTGAACAACACCGAGTACACGTCGGCGTCCTTCCGGCACGACCACTCCGTGCGGACCCGCCACCTGCCGTACCAGGTCACCAATCCCGAGATGCGAGCCGAGTTCGTCATCGAGCACTCGCTGATGACCGAGTCCGAGTGGCTGGAGGTGATGGAGCTCCGCCTCGTCATGGCGGTCTTCCACGCTGCGCTTCTGCGAGGTCTTCTCTGCGTTGTCAGCAGGCTGACCGGACGCCGGGTGGTCGACCTGTGCCGTGTGCTAGCCGGGGTCTTCGGAGAGGTAACGACAACCTCGGTACTGGACGCGCTGCTCGACAACCACCGACGGATCCTGACCGATGCGGACGCATTCGACCGGGAGCTGGTGATGGGGATCACCGGATCCGACGCGATCCCGGACCACATGCACTACCAGGCCGTGATGACCCACCTCCTGGCCGGCGACGAGGCCGAGAAGGTCGTCACGGAGGCCGCGGCGCACCTGTGGCGGTCCATTGAAGCGGACGGCGCCATGGACTCGACCACGTTCCAGGCTCTCGTCACCTTTCAGGTGTCGGCGGTACGCGCACTCGGTTGCAGCCTTCGCGGCGAGAGCGATGCCCGCCCGGTCCCGGTGTCGATTCCGGTCACTGTCCACGACCTGCTTGTCGAGGTGGGTCAACTCCATGATGTACGACGAGATGCCGATGGGGAGCAGGTGATTCTCCTGGACGCGGCCCGGTTCGCGGCGACACCGCGGGACTCGCTCCTGCTCGCCATTTATCACGGAAGCGTGCAGATGCCAAAGTCCTTCGAGGTCCTCGCCGAGGCCGCACGGTCGAGCGCCGGGAGGTGATCTCTGTCAACCCACCGACGACGAGGAGCCAGTCGATGTCCGAGACGTTCACCCGAGCCATTTCACCTTCGGGTGCGTGGCGCGCAGTCGCCGGATACCACCGGCAGATCCTGGCCAACCCCTGGTACCGAGGGGTGGCCGCTCTCCAGAATGCGGTGAGCGAGTTCACCGTCGACTTCTGGAGAAGACGTCGAGGTCAGACCCTGCACCTGCCCATTACGACGGGGGCGGTATCCAGCCCGATGGGCCGCGGGAGTGATTCCTCGCCGGTGGCCATCGAACTCGGCGGAGTCCGGACATACTTGGCGGACTCGATGCAGTTCATGCTTGAACTCGGCTGTCGCCTCACAGGAACTGACTGCTACTACATCATGCCGTCGTTCCGGGGGGAGAGTTGCGATCCAACGCACCTGAGCCAGTTCTTTCACAGCGAGGCCGAGATCCGCGGGGGGCTGTCATTCGTTCTTGACGTGGTCGAGCAGTATCTTCGGTTCGTCACGGCCCGCCTGCTTGACTCCCACGCCGACTTGATTGTGTCCCTCGGTGGAACCCTGAGTCAGCTCGAGCGGATGGTGGAAACTGCGAGTTTCCATCGATTGACCTTCCACGAGGCCGCCGCCCACCTGGGCAGCAACGGCATCGTCGATCACGGGGGCTGGCGGACGCTGACCCGTCAGGGGGAACGCGACCTGCTCTCGACGGTCGGCGAGTTCATCTGGGTGACCCACTGGGACCACCTCGCGGTTCCGTTCTACCAGGCGTTCGCGGACGATGACTCCACGCGAGCGCTGAACGCCGATCTGCTGTTCGGGCCCGGCGAAATCGTCGGCGCGGGTGAGCGCCACGAGCGCCCCGACTCGTTGCGGCATGCCCTCCGGCTGCACGAGGTGAGCGAGGAGTCGTACGAATGGTACGTGGATCTGAGGGCGACCGATCCGGTGCGCACCTCGGGATTCGGCATGGGCATCGAGCGCTACCTGATGTGGGTGCTCAGCCACGGCGACATCCGTGACCTGCAGCTGCTGCCGCGTGACTTGGGTAAGGACATCGTGCCGTGACTACCACGGGAATGCCCGGTGGCGTAAACGATTCGAGGTATGGTCCGGGTCCTGTCGACCGCCGACCTCGCGGTCGACAGGGGGGACGGCACCCACTCAGGACCGGCGTTCGTTCCGGGCCTGCACCGGTCCATGTCGTGTCGCCGCGTACGTCAGGCGCCTCGTCACGGACAAACGCCATGTCCGTGACGTCTACTGACCCGGACCCGAGGGGTCGGGCCATGGAAGAAGTGCTCGCAGGGCTCGTCACCGCGGCGAACTGCTCGGATAATCCGATGGGCGCGACAGCCTTCGCGCCGACAGGTGCCGACCACGTCTGCGAGGTGCATGCCGACCCATGAGCGGCGACACGTACGCCGGCGACCCCGGGCTCTTCGGCCCGGGCTCAGTCACCTGGCAGATGCACGGCGACCCCATGATGTGGGTGGCCGGAGTACGCGCGCTCTACCTCCAGGCACTGCACCCCCGCGCGGTACGCGGGGTCATCAGCAACAGCGACTTCCGGCGCGACGCCTGGGGCCGTCTGCTGCGTACCGCCGACTTCGTCGGCACCATCACGTACGGCACCGCCGAGGCCGCCGAGCGGGCCGGTGCCCGGGTCCGGAGGATCCACCGGCTGCTCGGTGTGGACGAGCCCGAGCTGCTGCTGTGGGTGCACTGCGCCGAGGTGGACTCGTACCTCCAGGTCCAGCTGCGCTCCGGGTTCCCGCTGAGTGATGCCCAGGCCGACCGGTATGTCGACGAGCACCGGACCAGCGCCAGGCTGGTCGGTCTCGATCCGGCGCGGGTGCCCGCGTCCACCGCGGAGCTGGCCTGCTACTTCGACGAGGTCCGGCCGGAGCTGGCCGCCGGGGCCGACGCCCGCGCCGTCGACGACTTCCTGTGCCGCCCGCCGGTCCACCCCCTGCTGCTCCCTGCACGTGAGCTGCTCTGGCGGCGGGTGGCGTCGCTCGCGTACAACGCCCTGCCGTCCTACGCCCATGAGCTCTACGGGCGTCCTGCGCCCCCGCCCGACCGCGTCGACCACCGGCTCACCGCCACCGGAAACGCCCTGCGCTGCATCCCGAGCCGCCTGCGCTGGCGGCTTCCACCGGGCCACATCCTGAAGGCCATGGCGCGGCTCGGACCCGGCAGCCGACCCGCGCCGTACACGCTCAGAAACGAGGCGGCCATACTGGACGATCCGGGGAGGGCGAAGAGAAACAACGGGGGCGACGGCACGCGATGGCGGACACCAGGCTGATCCACGGCCGCTACCGGCTGCTCGATCTGATCGGGCGCGGTGGCATGGGCGAGGTATGGCAGGCTCATGACGAGTCCCTGGATCGGCGTGTCGCGGTCAAATGCCTCAAACCGCTCGGACAGCGCAACGACCAGGCCATCAGCGACATCCTGAGGGAGCGCTTCCGCAGAGAGGCCCGCGTGGCCGCCTCACTCCAGCACCACGGCGTCACCGTCGTCCATGACTTCGGCGAGCACGAAGGCGTGCTCTATCTGGTGATGGAGTTCCTGGAGGGACGCAATCTCAGTCAGATCCTCGACGACAACGAGCCGCACCCCTTGACCGTGCCCGAGATCGTGGACATCGCGGAGCAGGTCGCCGACGCCCTCGCCTACACCCATGAGCAGGGCATCATCCACCGGGACCTGAAGCCCGCGAACATCATGCGTCTCACCGACGGCACGGTGAAGATCTGCGACTTCGGCATCGCCCGGCTCGGCCGCGACATCGGCTTCACCTCGCGGCTCACCGGCACGGGCGTCGCCATGGGCACGCCGCACTACATGTCGCCCGAGCAGATCAGCGGGAGCCATATCGACCACCGCAGTGACCTGTACTCGCTGGGCTGTGTGCTCTACGAGATGGCCACGGGCGTCCCGCCGTTCGACCTCGGCGACACCTGGGCCATCCTCGTCGGACACCGTGACACCCCGCCCGACCCGCCCCGAACCCATCGAGCCGGCTTCCCGGGCGCCTTCGACCGCATCATCCTCGACCTGCTCGCCAAGACGCCGGAAGGGCGACCCACCGACGCCAGGGAGCTGCGCCACCGGATCGCCGCCGCCCGGTCGGCCTCCGAGGCGTCCGCGGCCCCCTCCGTCTCCGCGGCCCTCCCCGTGCCCCCGGCGGCCGGCCAGGACCAGGTGCTGCCCTCCTGGACCCACGCAATGACAGCCGGGCACAAGGCGGTCGGCGCCTCCGCCCTCGGCTTCCCGCTGCCCGACTTCACCTCGGGTCTCACCGGCGCCTGGACCAGCCAGACCAATCTGCGCGGAGCCGTCGCCACCGTGCCCCCGCGCGCCGATCGCCCCACCCCGCCACCCGACGCGCTCGCCGTGCTCACCAGCCGGCACGACACGGGGCTCAGCCTCGCCAGGCTCGGCCGCTGGGACGAGGCGGGCGAGGTGCACCGCGCCGTGCTCGCCGAGCGCGAGCATCTGCTGGGCCCCGGGCACCCCGACACCCTCGCCAGCCGCTACGAGGTCGGCTTCACGCTCAGCAGGACCGGCCGCGCCCTGGACGCCCTGGAGGCATTCGGCCGGGTCGCCGAAGGACGCGCTCGCTCGCTGGGCCCCGACCACCCGGACACCCTGGCCGCCCGCCAGGAGGCGGCGTACGTACTCGGCAGGCTGGGCCGCCACTTCGAGGCCCACGAGGTGTACGCGACGGTGCTGGCGTCCCGCGAGCGCACCATGGGCCCCGAACATCCCGACACCCTGCGCTGCCGGCACAACCTCGCGTTCAACCTGAGCCGGCTCGGACGGCTGGAGGACTCCCACCGGATGGCGGCCGAGGTCGCCGCCGCCCGGGGCCGTGTGCTCGGTCCCGCGCACCCGGACACCCTCGTCACCCGGTACGAGGTGGCGTACGCACTGGGTCAGTTGGGCCGCTGGACGGAAGCCCTGGGGACCTACCAGGAAGTCGCCGATGCTCGGGCACACTCCCTGGGGCCGGACCACCCGGACACCCTCGCCGCCCGCTACGAGGTCGGCATCAGCCTCGGCCGCCTCGGCCGCAGCGCGGAAGCCCTCAAGGTGTACGGCGCACTCGTCGGGGACCGCACCCGTGTGCACGGCCCCGAGGACCCCGAGACCCTGCGCGCCCGCCACGGCCTCGGCGTCAACCTGGGGCGGCTGGCGCGCTGGGAAGAGGCGGTGGTGGAGGCCCGGGACGTCTGCGCGATCCGGGAACGGGTGCTGGGGCCGCTCCACCCCGACACCCTCGTCAGCCGTCGTGAGGTCGCTGTGGGCCTCGGCTGGCTCGGCCGCTGGGCCGACGCGCTCGCCGTCTACCGCCAGGTCGCCGAGGCCCGCGAACGCGTGTTCGGCGCCGACCATCCCGATGCCCTCGCCAGCCGTAACGACGAGGCGCACTGCCTGGAGCAGTTGGGCCGGGGGGCCGAGGCGGTGGAGCTGTACCGCCGTGTCGCCGCGCTGAGACAGCAGAGCGGCGCCGGCCCCCACTGAGCCGCCGCCGCTCACCCCCACGGACGCCTGGGCAGGTCAGGCCGCCGCACCGGGCGCACAATGTCCCTATGACGGACTCCGCCGAGCAGGAGCAGCGCGGCCGTGCCGCGCGCAAGCAGGTGCCCCGCTCCTCGCACGGGCGCTGGATCCCCGCCGCGGACCGCCGGGACCCGCTCGGGATCCTCGAGGAGCAGGCCAGGAGCCGTGAGCCGGACCTGGTCCCGATCCGCTACGGCCGGATGGCCGTCTCGCCGTTCACGTATCTGCGCGGTGCCCCGGCCGTCATGGCGGCCGATCTCGCCCCACAGCCCCACAGCGGGCTCACCGTCCAGCTGTGCGGCGATGCGCACCTCCTCAACTTCGGCGCCTACGCGTCGCCGGAGCGCACGCTGCTGTTCGACCTCAACGACTTCGACGAAACCCTGCCCGGCCCCTTCGAATGGGACCTCAAACGACTCGTCGCGAGCATCGCCGTGGCCGGACTCGACAACGGCCACTCCGAGGCGAAGGCCCGCCAGGCCGCGCTGACCGGGGCACAGTCGTACCGGACCACCATGCGCCGCCTCGCCGGACTCGGTGAACTCGCCGTCTGGTACGAGCGCATCGACGCGTCGGACCTCCTCTCACTCGCCGGCAAGGTGGACCGCGCACGCGTCGAGACCCAGATCGCCAAGGCCCGCCGCCGCACCAGCCTGCAGGCACTCGAGAAGCTCACCACGCTCGTGGAGGGCCGGCGTCGCATCGTGTACGACCCGCCGCTGCTCGACGTGCTCGACCTGCTCGACTCCTCGGCCGTACGGAAGATCCTCAGCGACTACCGCAGCACGCTGCCCGAGGACCGCCGGATCCTGCTGGACCGGTTCCGTTTCGTCGAGGCCGCCCGCAAGGTCGTGGGCGTGGGCAGCGTCGGCACCCGGTGCTTTGTGGCGCTGCTGACCGGCCGTGACGACGGTGATCCGCTCTTCCTCCAGATCAAGGAGGCGCAACGGTCCGTGCTCGAACCCCATCTGCCCCGCTCGGGTTACAAACACCAGGGCCAGCGGGTGGTCGCGGGCCAGCGGCTGCTCCAGGCCGCGAGTGACATCTTCCTCGGCTGGGTGAGCGGCCCGGCCGGCCGGCACTTCTACTGGCGGCAACTGCGTGACATGAAGGGCTCGGCCGATGTCCCGTCCATGAACCCCGCGCTGCTCGGCGAGTACGCGGGGCTCTGCGGCAGGGTGCTCGCCCGCGCCCACGCCCGTACCGGCGAACGCATCGCCATCGCCGCCTACCTCGGCTCGTCCGACCGGTTCGACCGGGCCATGGCCGACTTCGCGATGGCCTACGCGGCCCGGACCGTCGCCGACCACGCGGCCCTGGAGGCGGCGATCACGGCCGGCACCATCACCGCGAAGCGGGGCGTGTGAGGCACGGCCACGCTTTCGCCCTCTGGTCCCCGGCGATCACCACGTGCTACGAAGAGGCATGCCAGCAGCCGAAGCATTCTCCCGAGCCGTGTACGACGCCGTCATCGTGGGCGGTGGCCACAACGGACTGGTCGCCGCTGCCTACCTGGCGCGGGCGGGGCAGAACGTCCTGGTCCTCGAGCGTCTGGAGAACACCGGGGGAGCAGCGATCTCCACCCGGCCGTTCGCGGGAGTCGACGCACGTCTGTCCCGCTACTCGTACCTGGTCTCGCTGCTGCCCGGCAAGATCGTCAACGATCTCCGGCTGCCCTTCGCCGTGCGCGGGCGGACCGTCTCCTCGTACACTCCGACCCTGCGCGGCGGCCGGGCCACCGGGCTGCTCGTCGGCGGTGACGAGGAAGGCACACGCGCCTCGTTCGCGGAGCTCACCGGGTCGGACGCGGAGTACGCCTCCTGGCTCCGCTTCTACGAGCGGACCCGGACGGCTGCCGAGCGGCTCTTCCCGAGTCTCACGGAGCCGCTGCCGTCCCGCGAGCAGCTGCGGGCCCGGCTCGGCGACGACGCGACCTGGCGCATGCTGTTCGAAGAACCCATCGGAACGGCGGTCGAGGAGCACTTCACCGACGACCTGGTCCGGGGAGTGGTCCTCACCGACGCGCTGATCGGTACCTTCGCCGACGCGCACGATCCGTCCCTGGTGCAGAACCGCTGTTTCCTCTACCACGTCATCGGTGGCGGCACCGGAGACTGGAACGTACCCGTCGGCGGCATGGGGACGTTCACCGACGCACTGGCCCATGCGGCGCGCGGTGCGGGTGCGGAGATCGCCACCGGTCACGAGGTGCTGCATGTCCACACCGACGGCCGTACCGCCGAGGTGGTGTTCCGCACGGAGGACGGCGAAGGCACCGTGGCCGCGCGCAGGGTCCTGGTCAACGCCTCGCCGCAGGCCCTGGCCGCGATGCTCGGCGAGGAGCCCCCGGCCGCACCCGAGGGTGCCCAGCTCAAGGTCAACATGCTGCTGCGCCGGCTGCCCAGGCTCCGCGACCACTCCGTCGACCCGCGCCAGGCGTTCGCCGGCACCTTCCACACCGCCGAGGGCTACGAGCAGTTGGCGACCGCCTACGCCCAGGCCGCGGCGGGACGGCTTCCCGAGGCCCCGCCGTCGGAGATCTACTGCCACTCCCTGACGGACTCGTCGATCCTCTCGCCGGAGCTGGCCGCGCAGGGCTACCAGACCCTGACGCTGTTCGGCCTGCACACCCCCGCCCGGCTCTTCGCCGATTCCCCCGACGCCACCCGTGACGCTCTGCTGAAGGCGACGCTCGCCGAACTGGACGCCCATCTGGAGGAGCCCATCACCGACTGCCTGGCCCTGGACGAGGCCGGGCAGCCCTGCATCGAGGCCAAGACCCCGCTGGACCTCGAGCGCGACCTCAGGCTGCCGGGCGGCCATATCTTCCACCGCGATCTCGCCTTCCCGTACGGGGACGCAACGACGGGCCGCTGGGGCGTCGAGACCACCTACCCGAACGTGCTGCTGTGCGGGGCGGGGGCGGTACGCGGCGGCGGGGTGAGCGGAATCCCGGGCCACAACGCGGCGATGGCGGCACTGGGGCGGTGACGCCGCAGGTGTGACGGGGCCGGGCGGCTCAGGCGGCCCGGCCCTCAGCCGCCGCGTGGAACGTGCGGCGGTACGCGGCCGGTGAGACACCCACCAGCTCCCGCATGTGCTGCCGCAGCGAGTTCGCGCTGCCGAATCCCGCGCGGTCCGCGACCAGATCGATGGACAGATCGCTGGCCTCCAGCAGTTGTTTGGCGACCTCGATGCGCTGGGCGGTGAGCCACTGGCCGGGAGTGACACCCGCCTCGTCGCGGAACCGGCGGGTGAAGGTGCGTACGCTCATCCGGGCATGGCCCGCCAGCTCGGTGAGCGTCAGCGGCCGGTGCAGCCGCTCCAGCGCCCAGGCGCGGGTAGGCGCCGTCGTGGCCGTCGTCGGGGCGGGCACGGGCCGCTCGATGTACTGGGCCTGGCCGCCGTCCCGCCACGGCGGCACGATGCAGCGCCGCGCCACCTGGTTCGCGAGCGCGCTGCCGTGGTCGCGCCGCACCAGATGCAGGCACACGTCGACGCCCGCCGCGGCTCCCGCCGAGGTCAGCAGATCGCCGTCGTCGACGAAGAGCACGTCCTCGTCGAACCGCACCCGCGGGAACAGCCTCCGGAAGTGCTGCGCCTCGGCCCAGTGGGTCGTGGCAGGGCGCCCGTCCAGCAACCCGGCCGCCGCGAGCACGAACGCCCCGGTGCAGATCGACACCGTCCGCGTGCCCGGCCTGATCCGTGCCAGCGCTGCGGCCAGCGGCTCCGGGAGCACCCCGTCGGTGCCGATGGCACCCAGCAGGTGGGTCGGCGCGATGATCACCGTGTCCGCGCGCTCCAGTGCCTCGGGGCCGTGCTCCACGTCGATGGAGAAGCCCGCCTCGGTACGCACCGGGCGCCCGTCCGGTGTGCAGACCACCACCTCGTACAGTGCCGTCCCGTCCGCGGACCGTGCGCAGCCGAAGATCCGTGCCGGGATGCCGAGCTCGAAGGTCATCACCCCGTCGAGGGCGAGCACCGCGACCCTGTGCGGATCTGGTCCCGGCGGGACGACACAGCCCTCGTACGCGTTCCACTCGTCCTGCTGCTCCATCGTGGTCATGGCCAGATTCTGTCACATCATGGCCATCAGGCCAGTTCAGGATCTTGCTCACGGCGCCGATGGTGGTGTCGTACCGAGTGAACGCAAGGAGCGGAGAGACTTCCCATGAACGACGCCACGACGATGCGCGCGATCAGCCCGGCCTCCTGGGGCGGGCCCGAGGTGCTGGGCGCCGTGACCATCGAGCGACCGGTCCCGGGTCCGACGGAGATCCTTGTCAGGGTGCACGCCGCGGGCGTCAACCCCATCGACTGGAAGACCCGGGCCACGGGAGGGTTCGGGATGCACGGTGAGCCGCCGGTGCTGGGCTACGACGTCTCCGGTGTCGTGGAGGCCGTCGGCATCGGCGTCACCCTGTACCAGCCGGGCGACGAGGTCTTCGGCATGCCCGAGTTCCCCCGCCAGGCCGGCGGCTACGCCGAGTACGTCACCGGGCCGGCCCGGCACTTCGCCCCCAAGCCCGCGGCGCTCAGCCACATCGAAGCGGCGGCACTGCCGCTGGCCGGGCTGACCGCCTGGCAGGCCCTGGTGGAGACGGCCGGGGTGAGCACGGGGCAGCGGGTGCTGATCCACGCGGCATCGGGCGGCGTGGGCCACCTCGCCGTGCAGATCGCGGCAGCGCGCGGAGCCCATGTGATCGGCACGGCCCGCGAGGAGAAGCACGCCCTGCTCAAGGAGCTGGGCGCCGACGAGCTGATCGACTACACCCGGCAGGACTTCGCGGAGGCGCTGGAGAAGGGCAGCGTGGACATCGTCGTCGACGCGATCGGCGGCGACTACGGCACCCGCTCCCTGACCGTCCTGCGCGACGGCGGCACCCTCGTCACCCTGCCCTCACCCGACGAGGTCCCGCCCGCCGTCGAGGCCGACCCGCGGAGCAGCCGCTCCGGCTTCACCCTGGTGGAACCCGACTCCACGGGAATGCGGGCCATCGCCGAACTGGCCGCGGAAGGACGGCTGCGTCCGCTCGTGGAGAGCGTCTTCCCCCTGGAGCGGGCCGCAGACGCCCACCGTCAGGGTGAGACCGGCCGCACCCGGGGCAAGATCGTGCTGTCGGTGCTGGAAGGCTGAGTAGAGGACCGGGCCCTGGGCGTGCCGGGCGGGGGCCGCCCTCCAGGTCCTCGCCATCCGGGGCCATTCGGGCAACCTTCCCGGGCCCGCGGCGCCGGCAACGCTCTGGGGTCTCCCCGGGCAAGGGACCTGGGCGAGGCCTCTGCCCGGCGCGGAGGGCCGGCCCTCAGGGACCTTCCGGGCGGGACCTGCCCGGACGCGGTCCGGCGACCGCCTCGACGAGCAGACGGCGCCCGGCCGGAGTGGTGAGCACGCCGCGTAGCACCGTGTCGCGTACAGCGCGGGCGGGCGCCGAGCGCAGGGTCCAGGCACGGGTGGCGAGGTCGGTGCGGGCGAGCACCCGCAGGGCGTCGGCGCGGCGGGCGCGGCGCCAGGCGGTGAGCCCGTCCGCCGCCGCGCCGCCGTCCGAGGTCGCGGCGGGGAGCACGTCGGCGAGCGTCACGGCGTCCCGCAGGCCCAGATTGAGGCCCTGGCCGCCGACCGGGCTGCACACATGCGCGGCGTCGCCGATCAGCAGCACCCGCCGGCTGCCGCGGGGTGCCGCGATGCGCCGCTGGGTGCGGAAGGTACTGGTCCAGCGGCATTCGCGGACGTCAGCGATCCAGCCCCGGGCCGCCGCCTCGGCGGCCAGTGCCGCAAGACTGTCGCCCCGGTCGTCCGAGCCGCCCTGTGCGGCGCCGTGAGGCATGTGCAGGACCACCCTGGCCCAGCCGTCGAGGTGCATCGGCAGCACCACCAGTAGCCCGCGCGGCCCGCCGACCATGTGCACCCGCGCCGGATTCAGCGAGGGGTTCTCGACCCGCAGGTCCGCGAGCTGCCAGGTGCCGGCGTACGTGCGACCGCGGAACGCCGTGCCGGCCAGGGTACGCAGGGTGCTCGACGCACCGTCGGCCGCGACCACCCAGCCGGCACGCAGCGGACCAAGGCCGTCCGGCACCACGGTGACGGCGTCGGCGTCCTCGACTACCGAACGGACGGGCGTCGAGCGGTGCACGCGCACGCCCGCCCGTTCGGCCTCGGCGGCGAGCAGGCCCTCCGTCGCGCACTGCGGGACGGTCAGGATGTACGGGTACGGGGAGCGCAGCCGGGCCATGTCGAAGCCGCCGAGCCGCTGCCCCTGCGCCCACATCTCCACCGTGTCCACGCGACGGCCCAGCGGGTGCAGCGCATCGGCCAGCCCGCTCGGGGCCAGGGCCTCCAGTGTCCGCGCGTGCAGATCGGTCGCCCGTGACTCGGTGACCGGGCCGGGACGGCGCTCCAGCACCACCACACCGAGTCCCGCCCGTGCCAGCAGCAGCGCGGCGCTCAGACCCACCGGACCTGCCCCCACCACTGCCACATCCGTGTCGACAGCCATGATCCGCACCCTATCCGGCAATCCGGTGCTTCAGTCGGCCTCGGCAGTCCAGCCCGACGCCGTGATCCGGGCGGCATCCTTGGGCCGGGACTCGTCGAAGAGCGTCCGTCGGCCGTCCTCGACCCGCAGACCGTTCACGTACACCCCGCGTCCCACGGACGACTGGGCCGTCGTACAGCGCCAGCGCACCGCGAGCGGACCGCCACTCCACGACGACAGATCTGCCTCCACGCGGTGCCAGACACGGCCGGACCAGCCCGCCGCCCAGCCTTCGGGGTGTCCCAACGGCGGCTGCCCGCCGCCCACGGTGGTGAACGGCACGGGCCGCCAGGTCGCGCCACCGTCCGCGGACGCTTCGAGCGAGACCTTGCCGGAGCCCGGTTCGGTGTCCCACCACAGGGCGCAGCACAGCCGCACCCGCCCGGTGGCCGGGGCGAGCCGGGGCAGTGTGAGGGTCGCGGTGGTGGCGGGGGACATTCCGGAGAACCATGCGGTGCGCCCGCGCCGCGGACGTACGGCGACGGCTCGCGCCAGATGGTTGGCGGCGGCGACGCGCGGGGCGCTGCCGGAGCGCCAGGTGCGCACCGGGTGGACGGAGTTGCCGAGCAGCACGAGGAACGAGTCGGTCGACGGGTCCAGGACCAGGCTGGTGCCGGTGAATCCGGTGTGCCCGGCGCTGCGGGGGGTGGCCATGGCGCCCATGTACCAGTGCTGGTACAGCTCGAACCCGAGCCCGTGCGCATCCCCCGGGAAGCCCGAGTTGAAGTCCGTGAACATCAGCTCCACGGACTCGGCGGCGAGGATTCTCGACCGCCCGTACACCCCGCCGTTCAGCAGGGCGCGGGCGAGCACGGCCAGGTCCCAGGCGCAGGAGAACACCCCGGCATGGCCTGCGACACCCCCGAACGCAAGGGCGTTCTCGTCGTGCACCTCACCCCACACCAGCCCCCGGTCCAGTCCGGACCACGGCGGACGGGCATCCTCGGTCGCCGCGATCGAACGTCTCCAGGACGCCGGCGGATTGAACAGGGTGCGCCGCATCCCGAGCGGAGCGGTGATCTCATCGTGGAGCAGCGTCCCCAGACCGCGGCCGGTGATCTCCTCCAGGACCAGCTGAAGAGTGATCAGATTGAGGTCGGAATAGAGGTACTTCGTGCCGGGAGTATGTACGGGCGCCTCCTGCCACAGGCGACGCAGCCGCGCCTCGCGGGTCGGTTCCCCGTACAGCGGGATCCAGGGCCGGAACCCCGACGTATGGGTCAGCAGCTGGCCGACGGTGATGTCCCGCTTCCCGGCGTGCCCGAACTCCGGGAGGTAGGAGGTTACCCGCTCGCCGAGCTCCAGCGGGCCCCGTTCGAGCTGCTGGACGGCCAGGACCGAGGTGAACAGCTTCGACACGGACGCCAGATCGAAGAGGGTGTCCGGAGTCATCGGGATCTGCTGGTCCGCCGGGAGTTCCACCCCTTCGTCCCGCACCTCGTCGTAGGCCGCGTAGCGCACCGCCGTGCCGATCGCCCGGTGCAGGGCGACCGTGTCCCCGCGCCCGGCGAGCAGCACGGCCCCCGCGTACCAGGGGTGCTCGGGGGAGGGGGAGAGGTACGACTCGGCGGCGGCGACCAGCCGGTCCAGATGCGTGCCGATGAGACCGGCGCGCTCCGGGGTCCCGTGGCGCAGGGTCGCTTCCGGAGCCACCGCACCGGTCCCGGCGCCTGCACCGTCCGGGAAGGCTCCCACCACCAGAGCACCTCCCAGTGCCAGCATTCCGCCGCCCAGCCGACGACGGCTGATCCCCGTCATATCGCGCCTCCCTGAAGGAATCCTTCAAACGGCATGCAACGCGGGAAACTTTCTTGCCGTTGCGGGAGGCCGTCAAGGGACACGCGGCACGCGGGGACGGGAAGGGAGATGTGTGACCGGCGTCCGTCAAATCTGACACTGCATCAGAAAATCTCTTCCCTCGGCCGTTCCACTGCGGCATCCTGCGCCCATGGAGACGGAGCTGAGCAAGCGACTGGGCGTGCAGCACGCCATCTTCGGCTTCACGCCGTTCCCCGCGGTCGCCGCCGCGATCACCCGGGCGGGAGGCTTCGGAGTGCTCGGCGCGGTCCGCTACACCGCACCCGCCGACCTCGCCCGCGACCTCGACTGGATGCAGGAGCACACGGACGGAAAGCCCTACGGCCTCGATGTCGTGATGCCCGCCAGAAAGGTCGAAGGCGTCACCGAGGCCGACGTCGAGGCGATGATCCCCGAAGGGCACCGCCGCTTCGTCGAACAGACCCTCGCCAAGCACGGCGTCCCCACGCTCGCCGAGGGCGAGGCGTCCGGCTGGCGTATCACCGGCTGGATGGAGCAGGTGGCCCGCAGCCAGCTCGACGTGGCCTTCGACTACCCCATCAAGCTGCTCGCCAACGCCCTCGGCTCCCCGCCCCCCGACGTCGTCGCCCGTGCCCATGACCACGGGGTCCTCGTCGCGGCCCTCGCCGGCAGCGCCCGGCACGCCCGCCGCCACGCAGAAGCCGGTATCGACATCGTCGTCGCCCAGGGCTACGAGGCGGGCGGTCACACGGGCGAGATCGCCTCCATGGTGCTCACTCCGGAAGTGGTGGACACCGTCGCGCCGCTGCCCGTGCTCGCAGCCGGGGGCATCGGGAGCGGTGAGCAGATCGCGGCGGGGCTCGCACTCGGGGCCCAGGGGGTCTGGCTGGGCTCGATCTGGCTCACCACCACCGAGGCCGACCTGCACTCACCGGCCCTCACCCGCAAGCTGCTCGCCGCGGGCTCCGGCGACACGGTCCGCTCCAGGGCCCTGACCGGCAAACCCGCCCGCCAGTTGCGCACCGAGTGGACCGACGCCTGGGACGACCCGGACGGACCCGGGGCGCTGCCCATGCCCCTCCAGGGCCTGCTCGTCGCCGAAGCCGTCTCCCGCATCCAGAAGTACGAGGTCGAGCCGCTGCTCGGCACCCCGGTCGGCCAGATCGTCGGACGGATGACCGCCGAACGCAGCGTCCAGCAGGTCTTCGACGACCTCACGCGCGGATTCGAGCGCGCCGTGGACCGCATCAGCCGTATCGCCGGAAAGACCGGAAGGAGCGCATCATGAGTGAGCAGCCGGGCGGGTCGCCCCTGTCGGAGACCCCCGGAGGCTTCTGGGCCCAGGCGGCAGCCGACCCCGGCCGCGTCGTGCTGATCGCGCCGGACGGCGAGGAATGGACGGCGGGCCAGCTGCTCGCCGACACCAACCGACTCGTCCACGGACTGCGCGCCGCCGGACTCGAACGCGGCGACGCCTTCGCCGTCGTACTGCCCAACAGCGTCGCGTTCCTCACCGCCTACCTCGCCGCCACCCAGGCCGGGTTCTACCTCGTCCCCGTCAACCACCACCTCGTCGGGCCCGAGATCGCCTGGATCATCGCCGACTCCGGGGCCAAGGTGCTCATCACGCACCAGCGCTTCGCGACCACCGCGACCGCCGCGGCCGACGAGGCGAAGCTGCCCGCGAGCCACCGCTACGCGGTCGGCAAGGTCGGCGGCTTCCGCCCGTACACGGAACTGCTCGACGGGCAACCGGAGTCGGAGCCCGCCGACCGCACACTCGGCTGGGTCATGAACTACACCTCGGGCACCACCGGCAGACCCCGCGGCATCCGCCGTCCGCTGCCGGGAAAGCTCCCCGAGGAGACCTACCTCGGCGGGTTCCTCGGGATCTTCGGGATCCGGCCCTTCGGCGACAACGTCCATCTGGTCTGCTCGCCGCTCTACCACACGGCCGTGCTCCAGTTCGCGGGCGCGTCGCTGCACATCGGCCACCGACTGGTGGTGATGGACAAGTGGAGCCCCGAGGAGATGCTGCGGCTGATCGACACCCACGCCTGCACCCACACCCATATGGTCCCGACCCAGTTCCACCGGCTGCTCGCCCTCCCCGAAGAAGTGCGCCGTCACTACGACGTGTCGTCCATGCGGCACGCGATCCACGGTGCGGCACCCTGCCCCGACCATGTGAAGCGGGCGATGATCGACTGGTGGGGGACCTGCGTGGAGGAGTACTACGCCGCGAGCGAGGGCGGCGGGGCCTTCGCCACGGCGGAGGACTGGCTGAAGAGGCCCGGCACGGTCGGCAAGGCCTGGCCCATCAGCGAGCTCGCCGTGTTCGACGACGACGGCAACCGGCTGCCTCCGGGAGAACTCGGCACGGTCTACATGAAGATGTCGACCGGCGGATTCAGCTACCACAAGGACGAGGCCAAGACCCGTAAGAACCGCATCGGCGACTACTTCACCGTCGGGGACCTCGGTGTCATCGACGAAGAGGGCTATCTCTTCCTCCGCGACCGCAAGATCGACATGATCATCTCGGGCGGCGTCAACATCTACCCGGCCGAGATCGAGTCCGCTCTGCTCGGCCACCCGGCCGTGGCCGACGCGGCGGCCTTCGGTATCCCCCACACCGACTGGGGCGAGGAGGTCAAGGCCGTCGTCGAACCGGCGGACGGCCAGATCCCCGGTCCCGCCCTGGCCGCGGAGCTCCTCGCCCACTGCGAACAGCGGCTCGCCGGCTACAAGCGCCCCAGGAGTATCGACTTCATCGATGTGCTGCCCCGCGACCCCAACGGCAAGCTCTACAAGCGCCGGCTGCGCGACCCCTACTGGGAGGGCCGCGACCGCGCGCTGTGACCCGGATGGCCGTCGGCGTTGGTCAAGGGGGAGGAGCCCCCATCGGCTCATCACTCCGAGCGCGCCGGGTGCCCGCCTGACAGCGTGGCCCCATGAAGACCGGCACACCTGTGACGGCGGCGCAGTGGACCACCTGGGTACCCGTCGCCGCCGCGGTCGCCCTCATCCTGGGCTGGGGCCGCGCCCTGCCGGGCTACGCCGTCGCGCTGGTCGCCGTCTGCCTGGTCGGCGCGGTCCTCGCGGCCGTCCACCACGCCGAGCTCATCGCGCTCAGGGTCGGGGAGCCCTTCGGCTCCCTGGTACTCGCCGTGGCCGTCACCGTCATCGAGGTCGGCCTGGTCGTCACCCTGATGGCGGGCGGCGGCGCCAAGGCGTCCACGTACGCCAGGGACACCGTGTTCGCCGCCGTCATGATCACCTGCAACGGCATCGTGGGACTGTGCCTCCTGGTCACCGCCCTGCACAAGCGGGTCGCCGTCTTCCATGCCGAAGGTTCGGGCGGGGCCCTGGCCACGGTCTGCACCCTCGCCACCATGACCATGGTCCTGCCGACCTTCACCACCAGCCACCCCGGCCCGGAGTTCACCGCGGTGCAGCTGGCGTTCGCCGCCATCGCCTCGCTCTGCCTGTACGGGCTCTTCGTCACCGTACAGACCGTCAGACACCGCGACTACTTCCTGCCCATCGCCCGGGACGGGCACGAGAGCGACCCCGACGAACACGCCCCGCCGCCCACGCTCAGGAAGACCTGGTGGAGCCTAGGGCTGCTTTTCGTGGCGCTCGTGGCCGTGGTCGGAGACGCCAAACTCGTGTCACCCGCCATCGAGACGGGCGTCGGTTCCGCGGGACTGCCGAACTCGGTCGTCGGCGTGGTCATCGCCCTGATGGTGCTGATGCCCGAGACCCTGGCCGCCGTGCGCGCCGCCCGCCGCGACCGCATGCAGACCAGCCTCAACCTGGCCTATGGCTCCGCCATCGCCAGCATCGGCCTGACCATCCCGGTGATCGCGCTGGCGACGATCTGGCTGCCCGGACCGCTCATCCTCGGTGAGGACGCCACCCACATGGTGCTGCTGGCGCTCACCGCACTGGTCAGCGCCCTCACGGTGGTGCCAGGGCGGGCCACGCTGCTCCAAGGCGGTGTGCACCTGGTGCTGTTCGCCGCCTTCGTCTTCCTCTCCTTGAGTCCCTGACCACCCCTGACCGTGCTGCGGCATGCTTGACGGTCGCCCCGCAGCCGCCAAGGATCCAGCCATGGCAGCCTTGGAGCGACTCCTCAGCAGCACCGTCGACGGCCTCGTGCACCACAGCGCGCGGCGCGCCCCCGACCGCATCGCCGTACGCTACTCCGACCGTTCCTGGACCTACGAGCAGCTCGACCAGGCCGTCTCCACCGCGGCCGGCGTGCTGGAGGACCACGGCCTCGGCCCGGGGGACCGGGTCGCCACCTACGGACACAACTCCGACGCCTATCTCATCGCCTTCCTGGCCTGCTCGCGTGCCGGGCTGGTCCACGTGCCGGTCAACCACCACCTCACCGGTGGCGATCTCGCCTACCTCCTGGACCAGTCGGGCAGCTCGCTCGTGCTCGCCGATCCCGCACTCACCGGCCATGTCCCCGAGGGCTTCTCCGTGCGGGCCCTGCGTGACACGGACGACTCCCTGCTGAACGCCCTGTCCGAGCCGAGGTACCACGCCGTCGGCAACCGCGCCGACGCCCTCGTCCAGCTGCTCTACACCTCGGGCACCACGGCACTGCCGAAGGGCGCGATGATGACGCACCGCGCGCTGGTGCACGAGTACGCCAGCGCGATCACGGCCCTGGATCTGGACGAGGACGACCGCCCCGTCCACTCGCTGCCGCTCTACCACTCCGCCCAGATGCATGTGTTCCTGCTGCCGTACCTCGCGGTCGGGGCAGCGAACACCATCCTCGACGCACCCGACCCTGCACGGATCTTCGACCTGGTCGAGGCAGGACGCGCGGACAGCCTCTTCGCACCGCCCACGGTCTGGATCGGTGTCAGCGGCCACCCGGACTTCGCCACCCGCGACCTGACCGCCCTGCGCAAGGCCTACTACGGCGCCTCGGTCATGCCGGTACCCGTGCTGGAGCGACTGCGCGAGAAGCTGCCGGGGCTCGGCTTCTACAACTGCTTCGGCCAGAGCGAGATCGGCCCGCTGGCCACGGTGCTCGGCCCCAAGGAACACGACGGCCGGATGGCCTCCTGCGGCCGGCCCGTCCGGTTCGTGGAGGCCAGGGTCGTGGACGAGGACGGCCGGGACGTCCCCGAGGGCACGCCCGGCGAGATCGTCTACCGCTCACCCCAGCTGTGCCAGGGGTACTGGGACAAGCCCGAAGAGACCGCGGATGCCTTCCGGGACGGCTGGTTCCGCTCCGGGGACCTCGCCGTACGCGACGGCGACGGCTACTACACGATCGTCGACCGGGTGAAGGACGTCATCAACTCCGGTGGGGTGCTGGTGGCCTCGCGTGAGGTCGAGGACGCCCTCTACACCCACCCCGCGGTGGCCGAGACCGCGGTCATCGGCCTGCCGCACCCGCGCTGGATCGAGGCCGTAACCGCCGTTGTCGTGCTCCGCGACCCTGCGACGGCGACGGAGGACGAACTCCTCGCCCATGCGCGTGAGCGCCTCGCCGGTTTCAAGGCCCCGAAGCGGATCGTGTTCGTGGACGAACTGCCCCGCAATGCGAGCGGCAAGATCCTGAAGCGGGAACTCCGCGCCCGGCTGTCGGACTGACGGGGCGTCGCGTGGACGCACCGGTACGTTTCGCGACCCCGGCGGCGCCACCGCGCGTGCCTCGCCGCCCTACCGGAGGTCCACGATCCGCTTGATCTTGCCGACCGAGCGCTCCAGGGCCTCGGGATCCACCACCTCCACCGCGACCGAGACACCGATCGTGTCCTTCACGGCCGCCGCGATCAGCCCCGCGGCGGCCGTCCGCTGCCCGGACGACACGTCCCTGCGAGCCTCGGCCCGCACGGTCAGCGTGTCCATCCGGCCCTCCCTCGCCAGCCGCAGCTGGAAGTGCGGGGCGACACCCGGCGTACGCAGCACGATCTCCTCGATCTGGGTCGGGAAGAGGTTCACGCCCCGCAGGATGATCATGTCGTCGCTGCGTCCGGTCACCTTCTCCATGCGCCGGAACACCCGGGACGTCCCCGGCAGCAGCCTGGTCAGATCCCGGGTCCGGTAGCGGATCACCGGCATGGCCTCCTTGGTGAGCGAGGTGAACACCAGCTCGCCCTCCTCGCCGTCCGGCAGCACCTCACCCGTGAAGGGGTCCACGACCTCCGGATAGAAGTGGTCCTCCCAGATGTGCAGCCCGTCCTTGGTCTCCACGCACTCCTGGGCCACACCCGGCCCGATCACCTCGGAAAGCCCGTAGATGTCCACGGCGTCGATGCCGAACCGCTCCTCGATCTCCCGCCGCATCTCCTCGGTCCACGGCTCCGCGCCGAATATCCCCACCTTGAGCGAGGTCGACCGGGGGTCGACGCCCTGCCGTTCGAACTCGTCGAGCAGGGTCAGCATGTACGACGGTGTCACCATGATGATCTCGGGCCGGAAGTCCTGGATCAGCTGGACCTGGCGGGCCGTCATCCCGCCCGACGCCGGGATGACCGTGCAGCCGAGCCGCTCCGCGCCGTAGTGCGCGCCCAGCCCGCCCGTGAACAGCCCGTAGCCGTAGGCGACATGGACCTTGTGCCCGGGACGCCCGCCCGCCGCGCGGATCGAGCGGGCCACCACGTCCGCCCAGGTGTCGAGATCGCGGTCGGTGTAGCCGACCACGGTGGGCCGCCCCGTCGTGCCGCTGGAGGCGTGCACGCGCCGCACCCGCGACTGCTCGACAGCGAACATCCCGAAGGGGTAGTGGTCCCGCAGGTCGGCCTTCGTGGTGAAGGGGAAACGGGCCAGGTCCGCCAGGGAGCGGCAGTCGCCGGGCCCGAGCCCGGCTTTGTCGAACGACTCGCGGTAGAAGCCGACGTTCTCGTACGCGTGGCGCAGGGTCGCCCGCAGCCGCTCAAGCTGGAGCGCCCCCAGTTCCTCGCGGCTCAGCCGCTCCCCGGTGTCCAGCAGGTCCGCGGGCGGTGGCGTCGCGTGCGTCGGATCGGCCATGCGAAGGACTCCCTTGTCCGGCCAGGTCGACGACCGATCATTCGGTCGATCCGTTCGGGATCAGTAATCCAGGCACCCGGCCGCGGGTCAAGACTCCGGGAGCGGGCTGCGCTGGCGTGATCGCTGAGCCACGGCGAGGATCGCGTTATGCCGGTGTTCAGCGCATACGACGGGACCGCGCTCGCCTACCACCTCGAAGGGACGGGCGAGCCGCTGATCTGTCTGCCCGGTGGCCCGATGCGGGCCTCCGCCTACCTCGGCGACCTCGGTGGTCTCGGCGCCCACCGCCGCCTCGTCCGGCTGGACCTGAGGGGCACCGGGGACTCGGCCATGCCGTCCGACCCCGGGACGTACCGCTGCGACCGGCTGGCCGACGACGTGGAGGCGCTGCGCGAGCATCTGCGACTGGACCGCGTCGACATCCTCGGGCACTCGGCGTCCGGCAACCTCGCCGAGCTGTACGCGGCAGCCCACCCGCTGCGGGTACGCACCCTGACCCTCGTCACCCCCGGCACCCGCGCCGTCGGCATCGAGGCCACCGAGCAGGATTGGCGCGATGCCATCGCCCTGCGCGAGGGCGAACCCTGGTACGAGACCGGACGGGCGGCGTGGGAGGCGTTCCTCGGCGGCGGCGCGCTGGACGACCTCTGGTCCGACATCGTGCCCTTCATGTACGGCCGCTGGGACGCCGCCGCCCAGGCGCACGCCGCGGCCGACGCCCACCAGTCGAACCACCAGGCGCGAGGTGTCTACTACGCGGACGGCGCTTTCGACCCGCCCGCCACCGTACGGGCGCTCGAGGCGCTCGACGCACCCGTGCTGGTGCTCGCGGGCCAGTACGACGGCGGCCCCACGCCCGCCCGCGCGGCCGAGCTCGCCGCACTGTTCCCGCACGCCAGGACGGTCGTCCAGGCGGGTGCGGGGCATTACCCCTGGGTGGACGACCCCGAGGCGTTCCGCCGCGCCGTCGCCGCGTTCCTGGACGATCCCGACTCATGACGGACCCGGGGGCCGGGCCATGTGCGCCACCCGCACGGAGTACCGCGCCCGGGCCGTACCACCCGGCTCCTCCAGGCGCCGCGGCCCTGACCAGGACACGGCGCAGGGCCCTTTCCACGCAGGCGAGTTGGACGGGCGTCCGATCGCCCGCGCCTGGCCGGACGGCGAGCGCGTGAAGATCTCCTGTGGGTCCGCTTAAGAAATCCTCGATGGACTGCACGGTCCAAGGTCGGCAGATTGGAGCCCGTTGCCTGACCGGAACGATCTCAGCGTCGTGCCTGGTCGGAACACGTCCCGCCCCGCAATGCCTGGAGCCGCACCATGAAGGCACTCGTCAAGCAGCACGCCGAGCCCGGGCTGTGGCTCATGGACGTACCCGAGCCGGAGTACGGCTCCGGTGATGTGCTGATCAAGGTGCTCCGTACCGGCATCTGCGGCACCGACCTGCATATCCGCTCCTGGGACGGCTGGGCGCAGCAGACGATCACCACCCCGCTCGTCATCGGACACGAGTTCGTCGGTGAGGTCGCGGCGATCGGGTCCGACGTGCAGGACATCGCCGTCGGTGACCTGGTCAGCGGAGAGGGTCACCTCGTCTGCGGCAAGTGCCGCAATTGCCTGGCTGGCCGTCGCCATCTCTGCCGCAGCACGGTCGGGCTCGGCGTCGGACGCGATGGGGCGTTCGCCGAGTACGTGTCGCTGCCCGCGTCCAATGTCTGGGTGCACCGCACCCACGTCGATCTGGACGTCGCCGCGATCTTCGACCCGTTCGGCAACGCCGTGCACACCGCGCTCTCCTTCCCCCTGGTCGGCGAGGACGTCCTGATCACCGGAGCGGGCCCGATCGGTGTCATGGCGGCGGTCGTCGCCCGCCACGCCGGCGCCCGCAGCGTCGTGATCACGGACGTGAGCGAGCCGCGCCTCGAACTGGCCCGCAAGGTGGGCGCCACCCTCGCGGTCAATGTCGCCGAGTCCAGCATCGCCGAGGCGCAGCGCACCCTCGGTCTGAAAGAGGGCTTCGACGTCGGCCTGGAGATGTCGGGCCGCCCCGAGGCGGTCCGCGACATGATCGACAACATGACCCACGGCGGCCGGATCGCGATGCTGGGTCTGCCCGCACAGGAGTTCGCCGTCGACTGGTCCAGGATCGTCACCTCGATGATCACGATCAAGGGCATCTACGGCCGTGAGATGTTCGAGACCTGGTACGCGATGACGGTCCTCCTGGAGGGCGGACTCGATCTCAGCCCCGTGATCACCGGCACCTACGGGTACCAGGACTTCGAAGCGGCCTTCGACGAGGCCGCCACCGCCCGCAGCGGCAAGATCATCCTCGACTGGACGGCATGATTCCTGGGGTCGGTTCTCCTCGGGGCGCTCTGAGCGTGCGCCGACGGCCGAGCGTGCTCGGCCCCCTCGTACTCCGGGGGGGCCGTGGGCGCTCTCCCTTTCGGTACCCGCGCACCCCTTCGGATCACTCGCCGGCCTCACCACCCACCGAAGGCCCGTCCGGCCCCACAGCATCCGCCCGCAGCCCCCGCCATCAGGGAGACCCACACATGTACGCGTCCGTACGCGACGACCTCCGCGCCACTCTCGACGAGATCCGCGCCGCCGGGCTCCACAAGCCCGAGCGCGTCATCGGCACCCCCCAGTCCGCCTCCGTGGCCGTCACCGCGGGCGGTGTGCCCGGCGAGGTGCTGAACTTCTGCGCCAACAACTACCTCGGGCTCGCCGACCACCCCGAGATCATCACCGCGGGCAAGGATGCCCTGGACCGCTGGGGCTACGGCATGGCGTCCGTACGCTTCATCTGCGGCACCCAGGAGGTCCACAAGGAACTGGAGAGCCGGCTCTCCGCCTTCCTCGGGCAGGAGGACACGATCCTCTACTCCTCCTGCTTCGACGCCAACGGCGGAGTCTTCGAGACCCTGCTCGGCGCCGAGGACGCCGTCATCTCCGACGCCCTCAACCACGCCAGCATCATCGACGGCATCCGCCTGTCCAAGGCGGCCCGCTACCGGTACGCCAACCGCGACATGGCCGAGCTCGAGGCCAGGCTGAAGGAGGCCTCCGAGAGCGGTGCGCGGCGCAAGCTGATCGTCACCGACGGGGTGTTCTCCATGGACGGCTATGTCGCCCCGCTGTCCGAGATCTGCGATCTCGCCGACCGCTACGACGCCATGGTCATGGTGGACGACTCGCACGCCGTCGGCTTCGTGGGCCCCGGCGGCCGGGGCACCCCCGAGCTGCACGGCGTCATGGACCGGGTCGACATCATCACCGGCACCCTCGGCAAGGCCCTCGGCGGCGCGTCCGGCGGCTATGTCGCGGCCCGCGCCGAGATCGTGGAGCTGCTGCGTCAGCGCTCCCGCCCGTACCTGTTCTCGAACTCCCTCGCCCCGGTCATCGCCGCCGCCTCGCTCAAGGTGCTCGACCTGCTCGAATCGGCCGGTGACCTGCGCGAGAAGCTCGCCGCGAACACGGCGCTGTTCCGCTCGAAGATGACCGAGGCGGGCTTCGAGGTCCTGCCCGGCGACCACCCGATCGCCCCGGTCATGATCGGTGACGCGGCCGAGGCCAGCCGCATGGCCGAGCTGCTCCTGGAGCGCGGGGTGTACGTGATCGGCTTCTCCTACCCGGTGGTGCCGATGGGCCAGGCGCGGATCCGCGTGCAGCTCTCCGCCGCGCACTCCACCGAGGACGTGGAGCGGGCGATTGCCGCCTTCGTCGACGCCCGGGCGACAATGGCTGGGTGATCGACCCGCGCAGGCTCCGCATTCTGCGTGCCGTGGCGGACCACCGTACGGTGACCGCCGCGGCCGCAGCGCTCTATCTGACCCCATCGGCCGTCTCCCAGCAGCTGACGGCGCTGGAACAGGAGAGCGGCCACACGCTGCTCATCCGCAGCGGACGCGGAGTGCGGCTCACCGCCGCGGGCGAGATCCTGCTCGGCCACGCCCACACCGTGCTCGCACAGCTCGAACGGGCCGAGGCGGAGCTGGCGGCGTACGAGGGCGGCGCGGTCGGCGAGGTCACCGTCGCCTCCTTCGCGACCGGTATCGCCGAGGTGCTGGCCCCCGCGATCGGGCGCCTCGCCGACGAGCACCCCGGCATCCGGGTCAGGGTCAGGGACGCCGAAGGCGACGCGAGCCTGCCCATGGTGCTGGACGGCGAGGCCGATCTCGCACTCGCGGTCGAGTACCGCGGCGCGCCCCGCGAGAGCGACCGCCGTCTCGCCCGCGTCCCGCTCTACGCCGAGCCCTTCGACGCCGTGCTGCACTGCGGCCACCCGCTGGCCGACGCCCCGCGTGTGCGGCTCGCCGACCTGGCCGACAGCGACTGGATCGGCCAGTACCCCGGCAACCCCTGCCATGACGTGATGCTCCGTGCCTGCGAGCTCGCCGGCTTCGAACCCCGGATCACCCACTCGTCCGACGACTTCCGCGCCGTCGTGGCCCTCGCGGGCGCGGGCGCGGGAGTGGCCCTCGTGCCGCGGTCCGCACTGCGCGGAATGGAGCTCAAGGACACGGTGGTCCGTCCCGTGGAGGGCCCCGCCGCCACCCGGCGGGTCTTCGCGGCGGTGCGCCGGGGCGCCGAGACGCATCCGCTGCTCAGCACGGTCCTCCAGGCCCTGGCCCGCGCGGCGGCGGGGCTGTCCACGGGGTGACGGTGCGTCCGGTGCGTACGAGAGGATGCTGCGCCCTCTCCGTACGGAAAGGGTCAGGACGCGACGGGCGGTGAGTACGGTGGGGCGGTCGCCGTCACGGGGTCGCCGGCCGAGGCGTCGGCGCGGACGACGGCCTGGTCGCCCCGTGGTCCGAACAGATGCAGGATCTCCACGGCCGAGTCGGTTGCCGGACCGAACCAGTGTGGTTCCCTCGTGTCGAACTCGGCGGCCTCACCGGGGCGGAGCGTGGACTCGCGGTCCCCGATGATGAGATGCAGCTCGCCGGCGAGGACATAGAGCCATTCGTAACCCTCGTGCGTCACCAGCTTCGGATTCCGCTTGCGGGGAGCCAGCACCTGCTTGAACACCTGTACCCGGCCCGGGTACTGGGTCAGGGGCACGACGACGCTGCCGTCACGTCTGCGCCGCGGCGTCAGATGCACCCGGGGGTCACCGGTGGCCGGTGCGGCCACCAACTGGTCGAGTGCGACACGGTGCGCCCGTGCGAGCGGGATGAGCAGGTCCAGTGTCGGGCGCCGAATGCCCGACTCGAGACGGGACAGTGTGCTCACCGAGATGCCGGTGGTGGCCGCCAGGGCCTCCAGGGTGAGTCCTCGGTCCCGGCGCAGCGTACGCAGCCGTGGGCCGATGCCGTCGATGATCTGCTCCAGCTCCGCGTCCACGGGATCCAGTGTGCACCTCCTTGCGGTTTCCGCAAACGTCCTCGTCGGGGGCCGTCGGCCTGACCGAGCCTTGCCGGGCAGGTACTTCCGTACTCCCGGATGTGTGAGGCAGACCGTGACCGCGACCGTGATGACCGCGACTCCCCCTTCCCCGCCCGTGCTGAGCGCGCGCCGGCGCTGGACGGTGCTGGCCGTCTGCTGCCTGAGCATGTTCCTGGTGGGTCTCGACACCACCATCGTCAACGTGGGCCTTCCGTCCATCGGGCGAGGACTGGGCGTCGGGACGCGCGGTCTCGAGTGGACCGTGGACGCGTACACCATCGCCCTGGCCGGATGCCTGATCTCCTCCGGCGCGCTGGCGGACCGCCTCGGACGCCGGCGGGTGTTCCGGACCGGACTGGTGGTGTTCGGTGCGGCCTCGTTGCTCTGCGCGGTGGCCCCGTCGGTGGGCGCGCTGGTCGCGGCCCGCGGCGTCCAGGGCATCGGCGCCTCGATGCTCAGCCCCGTGGCCCTCGCGATCGTGGTGAACGCGATGCCCGACCCCAGAGAGCGTGCGCAGGCGATCGGCGTCTGGGCCTCGGTCTTCGGACTGAGCATGGCCGTCGGCCCGGTCACCGGCGGGGCCATTGTCGAGGTGCTTCAAGGCAGAAGACCTGCCGGGGCAATGGCCGCGACGCGGGACCCGCACCGGCCTCAGTCGCTGCGGGTCGCCACCGGCCGCGGCAGGTGGACGTACGGCGTCGTCGGGCCCAGTGCGGTGAAGCCCAGGCGCCGAAGTACCGGCCGGCTCGTGGGCAGCGCGTCCACCTGGAGGAGACGGTGGCCACGGGCCGCCGCGATCCGGGCCCGGAAGTGGACCATGGCCCGGTAGATTCCCCGACCCCGCCACTCGGCCAGCGTGCCACCGCCGTACAGTCCGGCGAAGTCCCGTCCCACCGGCAGGTCCACCCGCGAGGACGCCACCGGCTCCTGCCCGGCCATCGCCAGGACCACCGCCATCGTGGGCTGCGGAGCATCGAGCTGGGCCAGCAGACGGCCGCGCAGCCCGGAAGCGTCCGTGCCGAACACCCGCTCGTGGACCCGGGCCACGAGGCCGACACCGGCCGCGTCGGTCACCTCCCGCAGCTCCACCCCCTCCGGCGCACCCGTACCGGCCGTGAGCGCGTGAGTGCCGGCGACCAGCAGGGTCTCCTCCGCATCGGGTACGAACCCGGCCGCGGTCAACCGTTCCGCGAGATCTCCGGGCCGGTCGTGCCCGTACACCTTCCACTCGAACTCCCGCCCGAGCGCGTCGAAGTACCGCAGCTGCTCGGCGATGGCCGCGTCCGCCGTGGACGCGGCCAGGTCCGACCAGACGATCCCGTTCCAGCCGTCGTCGCCGGTGGCGGCGGTGTGCCGCACCACGTCACCCACCCGTTCCACCCGCGCCCCGGGCCCGTCGGCCGGTGCGTGCCGGCGCATCTGGAGGTCGTAGCGCGCCAGTATCCCCTCACGATCCATCCGGCCACCTCAGCAGAGGCCGCAGGTGCCGGGCAACCGGATTCCCCGGACCCCGCGGGCGCAGGAATCAGGCCCCGCTCACCAGCCGGTCGACGGCGGCCGTGCCCGAGCCGTACGCACCGTAGGGCAGCGCCAGCGCGGGCATCGGACCGGGGCCCTGCGACGCGGGTACCGGTACCGGTCCCTGATACGGCACGAGCGCCGGCCCCTGTGCCTGCACCGCGGCCGGCCGCTGCGTCGGGGCCTGCGGCGCTGCGTACATCGTGCGCTCCAGACCTGCCACCAGCCGCTGCACATCGGGCTGGGGCCGCACCACGAGACGCAGATAGCGGCTCGAACTGCCGATCTTGTTGCCGCACTCCCGCACCAGCACGCCGTGCTCCTCAAGCAGCCGGTCACGCAGCGCCGCCCCGTCGACCCCCTCGGGCCGCCGCACGTACACGAAGTTGCCCTGCGAGGGGTAGACCGTGAGCCCTGGCAGCCGGCTGAGCTGCCAGATCATCTCCTGGCGGTCGCGCTGCACCAGACGCAGACTCTGCGTGTACTCCGTCTGGTGCTCCTTCAGCATGAAGACCACTGTCTCAGCGAAGGAGTTGAGGTTCCACTTCGGCAGCGCGGCCCGAATCCGCCCCGCGAGACCCGGGTTGGCGACCAGATAGCCGAAGCGCACACCGTGCAGGCCGAAGTTCTTGCCGAGACTGCGCAGCACGATCGTGTTGGGACGCAGTACCGCGTCGGCGACCACACTGGAGTCCGCCTCCGCGTCCGCGAACTCCAGGAACGACTCGTCCACCACGACGAGATCCAGGTCCTGGAGCTGGTCCAGCAGAGCCAGGACCCCGTGCCGGGGCAGCAGGCCGCCGTCCGGGTTGTTGGGGTTGCAGATCACGGCCGTACGGGAACCGCGGCTGCGCACGAAGTCCACGAACGACGCCGGGTCGAGAGCGAACCCGTTCGTCTCGGGCAGGGGGAACATGTCGACCCGCTTGCCCGTCTCCATCGGCTGGTCCGTCCAACGGCCGAAGGTCGGCACCGGGACCGCGAGCGACTCGCGCACCAGCAGATGGTCGATCCAGGTGATCAGCTCGGTCGAGCCGTTGCCCATGGCGACCGTCTGCGGATTGAGGCCGAGGACCGAGCACAGCTCCGCGGTGATGGTGTCCGCGCTGCTCGGGTAGTACGTGAGGATGTCCCGCAGCCGGTCGCCCAGGTCGTCGAACATCGCGGGCGTCGGGAAGTACGGGTTGCAGGGGATGCAGAAGTCAGTGATCCCCGGTCCGTCCCCCGCTCCGCCGTGCCCGGCCGCCCCCGCCCTGCTGAGGGTGAAGTACGAAGGGCTGTGCGCCGTGGACGCGCGGAAGAGCTCGGTGACATTGCTGCCGGCTTCGGCCATGGGGGGTCCTCCGGAGATGGCTTGCTGCCCGGGAGTACGTACGCGCGGACGACCTTGCTCAACGGGAGCCGGCCTTGCTCGGCGGGAATGCCGCGAGCGGCCGCGGTACCCGGGCGAACACCTTACGAGTCTGTGACGCGCCCGGGGTGTGTGGGGCGGATCCGGAACGCGTGTTGCCAGAGTGAACCGCCAGCGGGGGCCCGTCATCCGGGAACTCCACCCGGGGACGGTCGGGCACGACAGAAAGTGAGCGCACTCCATGAAACAGCGGCACAAGGTGAACCGCGCCCGCCGCAAGGCCTTCATCGCCATGGCGGGACTGGTACTGGGCGGTGGTGGCCTGGTGGCCGTCAACGCCGCGGCCAACGCCGGCAGCGCCGGGATCCAGCGCGCCGGAGTCGTCTGTCCTTCGGTGCGGGACCGGCTGCCGGTCATCCCCGCAGAGGCCCGAGCGGACGTACACCGCGAGCTCGACACGATGCGGCGCGACGTCGCGGCGGCAGATGCGCGCCTCCACTCCGGTGAGGGCGTCGCCCCGCGCAGCGTCCTGGGACCGCTGTGGTCCCAACGCTCCGCCGCCCTCGAGCGGATCGAGATAGCCGTCGAACGTGCCGGAGCCGAGCGGCCACAGAACCTGCAGAGACTGGCGGCCTGTGCGACCGGCGCACCGGGTGCGGACCAGGCGAAGGCCGTGGGCGAGGGCGTGCAGGTGCCACCCGGTCAGGCCGCGCAGCAGCCGCCTTCGGGCCCGTCACCGGACGACTTCGTGGACATCACCAAGGTCGCCCCGAACGTGCGGAAGGCGTGGGGCGGCCAGGGGGCGTCCACGGGCAGCTTCCGGTCGCGGTGCGGGGTGAACGCGCGGGGCCTGTTCAACTCCGACAACGTCATCGTGGCGCCCGGAGTGTCCAACGGCGCCCACCACACCCACGACTACGTGGGCGCGATCGGCGTGGACGGCTTCACCAGCAACACATCCCTGGCCGCCAGCAGGACGACCTGCACCAATGGTGACCAGTCGACCTACTACTGGCCAGTGCTGCGGGACCGGCGCGGCGTCCAGCGGTCCGACGCCGACAAGCCGGGCGGCGGTGCCGAGGGCAACACCGGCAGGATCCTCACCCCCGCGGTGGTCAGCCTCGAGTTCGTCGGCAATCCGCGTTCCAAAGTGGTCGCGATGCCACGCTTCCTGCGCATCATCACCGGAGACGCCAAGGCCAACGCCAACGGCGGAGCCAACGCCAACGCCCGCTTCACCTGCACCGGATTCGAGAAGCGCGTGGAGCTGAAGGACAAGTACCCCGTCTGCCCGCGGGGCAGCAGGCTGGTCCGGGTGGCCAAGTTCCAGAGCTGCTGGGACGGCAGGAACACCGACAGTGCCAACCACCGCTCGCACGTCGCGTTCGCCGACGCGCGGGGCCGGTGTCCCGCCGGGTTCCGGGCGATTCCCCAACTGGTCCAGCGCATCACCTACAACGGACTCGCGGGTTCCAAGAGTTTCGCCATCGACAGCTTCCCCGAATCGCTCCACAAGCCCGTCACCGACCACGGTGACTTCATCAACGCGATGACCGACGCGCTGATGAAGCAGGCCGTGGCCTGCATCAACACGGGTCGTCGTTGCGGTTGACGGCCGTTCGACCGCGGGGCGGTGCGGGGCGGCCGGTCCACGGACCGGTGGCGCCCCGCACCGCCCGGTGGTCTCAGAGGGAGGACAGTTCCGGCAGGTCCGCGAGCACCACCGGCAGCGCCGCACGCGAGGTGATGTGCAGCTTCCGGAAGATCCGGGTGAGGTGGCCCTCGACGGTCTTGGCCGAGATGAAGAGATCGGCCGCGATCCGGGTGTTGGTGAATCCGCGGGCCGCCAGCTCCGAGATACGGCGCTCCTGCTCCGACAGCAGGATGCCGAGGGGGTCCCGGTGGCCGTCGCGGGGCTTTCGGGCGCCGATGCGGCGCTGGGCGTCCACGGCGAGCGCGCCGAGGTGCGGTGCCCCGAGGGCGTCGGCGAGCTGCTTGGCCCGGCCGACGGCGCCGGCGGCCGCCTCCAGGCGGCGGCCGGCGGCGAGGTGGTGCCCGAGAAGCAGGCGGGCACGGCACTCGGCGATGACGAGGCCACCGGCGGCGAAGTGTTCGGCGGCTTCGGCTGACGCCTCGGCGGCGGCGTCGGCGTCGTCGTGGACTGCGGCGGCCCGGGCGAGCGCGCCGTAGCCTCGCCGCCCCGGCAGGTCCGCGGACTCGGCGGCCGCCGCCCGGGCCGCCCGGGCGCGGGCCGCCCGCAGATCGCCCGTGGCCGCCGCGGCCCGGGCGGCCATGGCCCACCACATGGGCCGCAGCGTGTACGTCGCCGGGGGGACGTCCGCCGCCACGAGGGTCCGCAGCAGTTCCAGGCACTCGTCGGGACGGTTCTGGTCGAGCCGGAGCGGCGCGAGTAAAGACACCGACAGCTCCCACATCCGACCGTACCGGCTGACCGCGCCAAGGGCCTGCTCGACCTCGGGAATCGCGGCGGTCGGGCCGCACCGTACCGCCGTCACCGCCGCACGCAGGGCAAGTGCGTGGCCGGTGAACTCCGTCCGTTCGATCATCCGGGCGGTCTCCTCGGCGTCCGACGCCGACGCCAGTGCGCCGTCGAGATCGCCGGTCGCCAGCTGGGCGTGCGCCCGGTGCACCAGCAGGTACGGCAGCACGAACGTCTGCCCGGTCCGCCGTGCGACCCGCACACCACGGCCCAGATGCCGTACGGCATCGTCATGGCGCCCGGCCAGCAGCTCGGCCAGCCCCAACTGGCCGACCTCGTCGAGGAAGGTCTCCAGCTCCATGTCGCCCATGGCGTCGATCGACGTGGCCGCCTCCGTGGCGCAGTGCCGCAGGGCGGCGGTCCCGCCGCGGTGGGCGGCCCCCAGGGCCCGGCAGACGGCGACCGCCGTACGGGTCCTGGGATCGGTCGGGGCGGGGCTGCGGGCGAGGAGCGTTCGGAGCTGGGCGTCGGCCTCGCCGTACCGACCCAGGGCCATGCCCACCGTGGCGAGTTGCAGCCGCAGGGGGTCGGGGCGCGGATCCTCCGCCAGCCAGTGGGCCAGTTCCTCCTCGAGGACGCGCACCGCCGCGCGGGGGCTGCCGAGCACGCGCTCGACGACCCCACGCAGCACCGCGATCGGTATGCGCTGGTCAGGCCGGTCGTCCGGGACGAGTTCCAGGGCCCGGGCAAGAGCGTCGCGGCTGGTTGCGAGGTCACCGGTCATTCCGCTGGCACGGGCCAGTCCGAGCAGCAGACCGAGGCGTTCGAGGGCCGTGTCCCCGTCGCGCCGTGTGGCGCACAGGTCCAGGGCCGTACGCAGCCACTGCCCCGCCATCGACGGTGCCGTGTGGAGCGTCAGCGTCGCCGCTTCGGACAGGATCCGGACCGCTTCACCGTCGCCCACCCGGGCCGAACGCGCGACATACGGCGCGCGCTCCACCGGCCCCGCCCCACTGCGGCGCAACGCGTGATCGGCCCGCCGGTTGGCGGCCAGCCGCCAGCCTGGCGGTGTCTCCCATGACACCACGTCGCGCAGCAGCGGGTGCCTGAACCGGAGCAGCTGGCGGGTGTTCTCCCGCTGCCCTCGCTGCCCGGGTGTGCTCACGCACCTGACGAGGTCCCTGCTGGCGAGGCCGTCCAGTGCCCCCAGTGCGGCAGGGGACGGCAGGGCGGCGACAGGAGCCAGGAGCAGCGGGTCGAAGGGATCGCCGAGCACGGCGGCTGCGCGCAGCACACACAGCTGCTCGTCGGTCAGCAGCGCGCAGTCGCGGGCCAGCGCCGCCCGCAGGGAGACAGGAAGCCCCGGGAAGCCGTCGGGACCGGGGCCTGCGGCGGCCAGCTCGCTCATCACCTCCAGATAGAAGGGATTGCCACCACCGGCCGTGTACAGCCGGTCCCTCTCAGCGGGCAGGAGCCCCGTGCCGAGCAGGGCGTCACAGGACTGCCGCTCCAGCGGGGCGAGCGGGACGCTGACCGTGCGGTACCGCGCGGCAGCCGCACGGAGGGAGGCGATGAGCTTCGGCTGTGCCTGCCGCAGCCGGTAGCCGCACGCCAGGACGAGCGGCGCCGGGGGCGGTTGCCGCAGCACATGGTGCAGCAGTTCGAGTGTGCCGTCGTCGGCCCAGTGCAGATCGTCGAGACAGAGCAGGATCCCGCGACCGCGGTCCGCGGTGGTGAGCGCCCCGGTGACAGCGTGGCGCAGAGGGTCCCGCTCGCCGCCGGAGGGCGGGGCCAGCACCGCGTGTGTACCGTCGCCACGGCCCAGCACCAGTTCGAGGAGCGCTCCGGTCTCGTTGTCCCAGGCTCCCGTGAGCGGCCATTCCGGCGCCGAGCCTGATGAAGTGCCCTGGTCGTCGGGGAGGCCGTCGGCTCGCAGGCCGGCATCGGCGAACGCCCCGGACACGCGCCGGCGCTCGAACTCCGAGGCCCGGCCCGCGAGCGTCACAAGTCCCTCGGCACGGGCCAGCACGCCGAGTTCGGCCAGCATCCGCGTCTTGCCCAGTCCGGGATCCCCCGTGATCTCGACCAACGCCGACGCACCGCCGGCGCACCCGGCGACGGCCGACCTCAGCAGTGCCATCTCGCGCTCACGGCCGACCAGCGGCCGCGATCTCGCGGCGGTTCCCGATCGAGCCGTACGGTCCGCGCGCCCCGGACCGGCTGTCCGGTCCGTTCGGCCGGCGCCACCCGGCCGATCGCCACGACCGGTACCCTCCCGCGGCTCCCGACGTTCCACCCCCTTGCCCGACTGCCCCCACTGCCCCGCTGACCCGGCCGCACGCCGACTCTGCTCCAACGACCCCGCCTCGCCTCCTGCTTCACCCGGACGGCCCCCCGCCGCCACGGGTACGGATCTGACGCCACCGTCTCCGCCTCGTGGGCGGATCGGACGACCGATCCGATCTTCGAGTACGTGGCGGGGTGCGGACATCGTGGCAATCACGCAGATCCCGCGCACGTAGCGGCGGTGATTCCTCCACTTCCTCCGGCGAGGGTGCTCACCGAGGGGCCCCCTTGGTCGCTCCCTCGCCGCATCAGGGGCCACACCCTCATGCTGCGGCCCTGCCGCCGCTGCGAGGTTCGTCGCCGAGGTCGCCGCCGGGCGACGAATCACCGGGAGGAGCGCACGGTCTGATGCAGGAATTTCGCTTGCGGTGGGTCGTGGAAGCGCTGCTGGGGGAGCGTCGGGCGGAGGGCTGGACGCTCACCGAGAACGACGTGTGGTGCCGCGTGGAGCCTGCTGACGGCGGAGCAGTCGAGCGGATCCAGGGCTGGAAGCTGCATGTGTCGGCCACCAGGTTCTCCGCGCCTGAGGTGCTCCACCGGGTGGCGGGTCCGCTGGTCGACCACGGCTGTGCGTTCAAGTTCGCCAACAGCATCGCGGTGGTCGAGGAACTGACGGGGGAGCGCGCCGACCGCGCCCAGTGCGGAAAGGTCATCACGGTCTACCCAGCCGACGATGACCAGCTCCGGACCCTCGCCGCCGCGCTGGACGACGCCACCGCGGGACTGCCCGGACCGGCCATCCTGTCCGACCGGCCGCTGCGGCCCGGGAGCCTGGTGCACTACCGCTACGGCGCGTTCCAGGGCGTGCCGGTGCTGACCGACGACGGGGTCCACCAACTGCGGGTGGCCGCCCCGGACGGCACTCCCGTGGAGGACCTGCGCAAGCCGTGGTTCAGCCCGCCGCCCTGGACCGAACCGCCCTTCCCCGCGCCCTCGGCGAAGGCGCAGGGCCCGGCAGGGACGGCCCCCGCTCGCGGGTCCGGGGCACGGCCGGTGCTGGTCGCGGATCGCTACGAGGTGCGCGAGGCCATCCGCCAGGCGGCACGCGGGGGTGTGTACCGGGCCGTGGACCGCACGGACGGTGCTCCCGTGATCGTCAAACAGGCCCGCGCCCATGTGGGAGTCCGGTGGGACGGCCGGGACGCCCGGGACGGTCTGCGGGCCGAGGCGGCGGCTCTGGCCACGCTGGCGGGAATCGCGGCCGAGCCGATCGAGGTCTTCGACAAGGGCGGGCACACGTTCCTGGTCGAGTCGCTGCTGCCCGGACAGACGCTGGCCGCCTGGGTGACCGAGCGGCTGGACGAGACGGGCCCCCTCACCGGACTGCATCCCCGGGAAGCGCTGCCACTGGCAAGGAAGCTGGCGGATCTGCTGGACCAGGTGCACGAACGCGGCCTGGTGTTCCAGGACTTCACCCCGCCCAACATCATGGTGGCCCCCGACGGCGGACTGAAGCTGGTAGACCCCGAGCTGGCGGCCGTCCCCGGCACCTGGGTGGCACGCGGCCACACCCCAGGTTTCGCCGCACCGGAGACGCTGGTGAATCCCCGACAGGGACCGGTACCGCAGCAGACGGCGGACCTCTTCTCGCTGGGCGCGGTGCTGTTCTACGCCGCGGTCGGGACCGCCCCGCTGTTCGGGGAGGACAAGCCCGAGCCCAGATCGGTGCACGGCCGGCTCAGCGCCCTGCTGACCGCGGTCGGCGAGCACAACCCCGCGGCCAGGCTGCTGGCCCCCGCGATACGCGGGCTGACTGCCGACACCCCCGGGGAACGCTGGTCCATCGAACGCCTGCGGATCTTCCTGACTGAGGCAGCCCGCGCCGATGTCATCCGTGCCGGTCCGTCCGCGACGCCCGTGACGCATCGAGCGAGTGCCCCGGACGCGCCGGACCGGCTGGCCCCGGCCGAACAGGAACGGATGGCCGACGAGGGCCTTGCCCACGTCCTGGCCACCCTTGCCACGTCCGACGCCCACCGGCTCTGGCCGAGCACCGACTTCGGCAACGACACCGACCGCTGCAACGTCCAGCATGGCAGCGCGGGCGTCCTGAGCGTGCTCACGCTCGCCGACCGCCTGCTCGGCCGGGAGGAGCTGCGGTCCGCGGTCGCCCATGCCGCACGCTGGACCGACCGGCGGCGCAACACGGTGCCCCGGCTGCTGCCGGGCCTGTACTTCGGGCGCTCGGGTACGGCCTGGGCGCTGTTCGACGCCGCGCGCCACATCTGCGATCCCGAGCTGGAACAGCACGCCGTCGAACTCGCCCTCGGTATACCCGTGGTGTGGCCCAACCCGGACGTGTGCCACGGAGTCGCGGGAGCCCTGATCGCCCAGCTGCACCTGTGGCGTGGAACCGGTCGCCCCGAGTTCCTCCACCGGGCGCGCACCGCCGCGGACACGCTGCTGGCGGCTGCCGTACGGGAGAGCGGCCAGGTGTACTGGCCCGTTCCGGCCGGCACGGACTCCCAGCTGGCCGGTATCACCCACCTGGGATTCGCCCACGGAGTCGCGGGCGTGGGGTACGCCCTGCTGGCGACCGCGCAGGCCACGGGCGAGGAGAGGTATCTGGAAGCGGCGGTGGCCGCGGGGGCCACGCTCGCCGCCACGGCCGAGCGGGCCTCCTGGGGGGCCAGTTGGCGCACCGACCGCGCCGACGCGCCCGGAGTGGGTCTGCGGTTCCACTGGTGCAGCGGGTCATCCGGAGTGGGTACCTTCCTGCTGAGGCTGTGGCGCGCCACCGGCGACACCGGCTGCCTCACCCTGGCAAAGGAGGCCGCGGCGGCGGTACGGCAGGTCAAGTGGGCCTCCGGCACATCGGCCTGCCACGGTCTCGCCGGAAACGGTGAGTTCCTGCTCGACCTCGCCGACGCGATCGGGGGCCCGTACCACGGCTGGGCCGAGGAACTGGCTGCCGCCATGGTGCTGCGCCACGCGGTCCACGAGGAGCGGCAGCTGGTGCCGGACGAGTCACTGCGTACGGTGGCGGTCGACTACAACGTCGGCCTGAGCGGCGCGGTGGGATTCCTGCTGCGGCTGCGTCACGGCGGTAGCCGGCCCTGGATGGCCGACGGGCTCGCGACGGACGCCTTCTGTGCGACGGGCGCGGCGCCCCGTCCCGCCGGGCAGGCGGTCCCCGGACGATGACCACGCCATCGAGCGCTCCACCTCACGCCTGGCGGCCCCCGTCGACCGACCCGAGCGCGATGATCTCCAGGATCAGCTTCCGGTTCTCCGCCGACGGCAGCCGGGCCGTCTGCCTTGCGGCCGACACAACCGGCCGCTACCACGCCGAGAGCTGGACCCTGCACGGTGACGGACCACGACGCGACTTCGCCGCCAGGCTGAACAGCGGCCCGGCTTACATCATGGCGCTGCCGCTGGACACCGGACGGCTGCTGATCTCCCGGCACGGGGCTGCGGGCATCCAGATCCTCGAATTGCTCCACCGGGACGGGCAACGCACCCCCGTCGGCACCCACTCGGGCCCGCCGCTGCGCCTGCTGCCCGCTCCGGAGACGGCCGGATGCCTGGCGTTCGCCTGGCCGAGCGGTGGGAACACCGGCAACTTCGGGGCCGCCGGGAGGCTCTACGCGGTGGTGGAGGCGGCCACCCCCTGGCTACGAGAAGTGGCCAGGCTGCCGGGACCGGTACTGGACGCGGCCGTCTGCGGCCACCGGCTGCTGCTGACCGTCGGCCAGGGATCCGGCGGGACGCGGGTACTCGTGGATCCGTCCAGCGGCGCACCGGAACCGGCGCCGTTCCTGGACCCGAGGTCGCACGTCCTGGCCACGGCGGGTGAGCGGGTCCTGCTGGCCTCTCGCGGACCGGCAGGCGCCGAACTCGTACTCGCCGATCTCGCCACCGGAACCTGCCGTGCCCTCGATCCGGAGGGCGAACTACCGGGCGTGGCCCATCCGGTGGCCCTCGACCCCACCGGTACGTCCGTGGCCGTCATCGGAACCCTCGGCGCCAGATCGGTGCTCAGCCGCTGGGACACCGTGACGGGAGCCGTCCACCCTGTCCCGCTGCCCGAAGGGGAACTCCTGCCCAGCGCGGCCTGGACGAGCGCGGGTCTGTGGCTTCCCTACGCCGGCCCCGGCCACCCCCGGAGCCTTGCCTGGTCCGGACCCGACGCCGACCGGCTTCACGTGCCGGTCTCCAGGACGGGACCCTGGGTGCCCGCCAGACTCGAGACCTTCCCCGGTGCCGAAGGACCGGTCGAAGCCGTGGTCCACGGCCCCGACTGGCGCACCAGCCCCCGCGTCGTGGTGGCCCTGCACGGAGGCCCGTCGAGCCGTTGGACCCTGGGCTTCGAACCGCTGTTCCAGGCGCTCGCGGCGGCCGGCATCACGGTGGTCGCGCCCAATCAGCGCGGAAGCACCGGGTACGGAGCCGCGCACACCCTCGCCATCGTCGGAGCCTGGGGTGTACCCGACCTCGCCGATGTCGCCGCCGCCGGGGCGCACATCGCGCGGGAGCGGGCACCGGGTCTGGAGCCCCCGGCTGTGTTCGGCATCAGCTACGGCGGCTATCTCGCACTTCTTGCCGCGGCCACCCAGCCTGGTACGTGGTCGGCCTGTGTCGCCGTCGCGCCGTTCCTGTCCGGACCCCGCCTGCACGCCGACGGCTTCACCACGGTACGTGGCATGGTCGAACGCCTCGACGGGCTCACCCCCGCCGACGACGCCATCGGGCCGCGCGACGTAGAGCGGCTGGCTCCCGGCCTGCGGGCCCCGCTGCTGCTCGTCCACGGAGCACGAGACGAGTCCACCCCGGTGTCCCATTCCCGGGCCCTCGCCGAGCGGTTGACCGCGCTGGGACGCCGCGACGGCGCGGACTTCCGCTACCTCGAACTTCCCGACCACGGCCACGCCGCCATCGGCGCGGCCGTCGGGGACCCGGTCACCGCCGTCGTGACCAGGTTTCTCGCCGAAGGGGGCGGGACCACCCGCCCCGGACGCCCACCGTCCGCGGAGAGGAGGTGATGACCCATGGCGTTCGCACTGGACCTGGACGCGCTGCAGGAGCTCCCCGCTGAGGAGGAGCAGGCGGGCTGCTGCAAGCAAACGTGCTGCGTGACCAGTCCGTAGCGGGAGTAGCCCGCCCGTCTCCGACGTGAAGTGAAAGGAGTGAAACCAATGATGGATCTGGCACTGGAACTGGACCTCGATGCCCTCCAGGAGCTTCCCGCCGAGGAGGAGCAAGCCGCCCTCTGCGTCCGCTCGTGCAAGTACAGCTGTCCGGCGACCTGCACGATCACGTCTCCGTGATCCGGGTCGCCGCCGCACCACGCGGAGCCGGGAGGTGGCGCCCGCCCATGGCACTGGAACTGGACCTCGATGCGCTGCAGGAGCTTCCCGCCGAGGAGGAGCAGGCCGGCAAGTGCGGACTCTCGTGCACCGGCACCTGTCAGAGCACCTGTCTCAGCACGGGGACCTGATCCGGCCCCCTGCTGTCACCACGCACGGAGAGAGGAGGTGATCAACATGGCACTGGAACTGGACCTGGACGCGCTGCAGGAGCTTCCCGCCGAGGAGGAGCAGGCCGGCGGCTGCCTCTACACGTGCTCCGGCACCTGCCCGGCGACCTGCCTCATCACGGCCCCCTGATCCGGACTCCTGCCGAGTTTCGGCAGGGCGCCGGGGTCGGGCCGGGGTGCTCACCGCGCCCCGGCCCGACCGGACCGTCACGACCGTCCCGTACGACGACATCCCACGGAGGCACCATGCCCGCCCCAACCGGCGGCCGGCTGCTCGCGGCCACCGCGCGGCGCGTACGCCCACGCCTGGTCCTGCTCACCACCGCGCTCACCGTGAACTCCGGCACCGGGGTAGCGATGCCGGTACTGCTCGCCGCGTGCGGCGACGCGGTGCTCCGCGACGAGGCTCTGCGGGGACCCGTCACCGCGCTGGTGGCCGTCCTGGTGGCGGGAGCCCTCGCGGAAGCCGCCGCCCTGCGTCTGTCGGTGTCCACCGCGGCGGTGGGTACCGCATGGCTGCGGATGTCGAGCGTGCGCCGACTGCTGGCCCTCGGGCCGGGTTCGCCCTACTCCGTGGGGGAGTCGGTGACGCACGTGGTGCAGTCGGCTCCGCAGGCGGCTTCCCTGCCGGGCGAGGCCGCCGAGGCCGCGGTGTCCGCGCTCGGTTCGCTCGCCGCCCTGGTCGCACTGTGGGTGGTCGACTGGCGCGCGGGGCTCGCCTTCACCGTGCTGTCACCGCTGACCGCCGTGGTGGCCCGCAGATTCATCGCCGACGCGGGTGAAGCCGAGGCCCGCTATCTCGACGCCCGGACACGTATGGCGGGCCTGCTGGTGACGGCCCTGTCCGGGGCACGCACCATCAGGGCGGCCGGCACGCTCGTCGTCGAGACGGAACGCGTCGTCACCCCGCTGGGCGAGTTGTCCGCCGCGGGCCACGCGATCTGGCGCACCCAGCGCCAGGTCGTCTGGAAGATCGGGGTGCTGGTGGCCCTGACGCACATCGCCGTGCTCACCACCGCGGGGCTCGACGTGGCCGCGGGACGGATCAGCCCCGGCGAACTGCTGGCCGTGACCGGGTACCTCGCCCTCGCAACGCGTCTGCTCGACCAGATCGACATCGCGCTGAACCTCGCATACTCCCGGGCGGGCGCCTCCCGGCTCTCCGCGATCCTGGACGAGCCTGTGATCGAGGGCGGACCCCGCCGCAGCCCGCCGCTCGACGGCGCCGTGTCCCTGCGCGACGTGACCGTCCACCGCTCGGGAGAACGCGTCCTGGACCGGCTCGACCTGGAGATCCCCCACGGAGTCTCGGTCGCCCTGGTCGGCGCCACCGGATCGGGCAAGAGCCTGCTCGCCGCGCTTCTGGGGCGGCTGGCGGAGCCGGACGAAGGCGTGATACAGGTGGGCGGCGTCCCAGTGGCCGAACTGGAACTCGGCACCCTGCGCCAGACCGTGTCCTACGCCTTCGAGCGCCCCGTGCTGGCGGGACGGACCCTGCGTGAGGCCATCCTGTTCGGTCGACCCGACCTGCCCGGCTCCGCCGCCGAGGACGCTGCACGCGCCGCGCAGGCCGACCCCTTCGTGCGCCGCATGCCCGGTGGTTACGACACACCGGTGCGGCTCGCACCGATGTCGGGAGGCCAGCTCCAGCGCATCGGCATCGCCCGCGCCCTGGCCCGCCCCGCGCTGGTGTACGTACTCGACGACGCGACCTCCGGCGTGGACTCCGTAACCGAGACCCAGATCGGCGACGCCGTGACCGGGCGGCTCGGTGACCGTACCCGCCTGGTCATCACCCACCGCGCGACGACCGCCGCGCGCTGCGACCTGGTGGCCTGGCTCCACGCCGGCCGTATCCGTGCCCTGGCACCTCACTCGGACCTGTGCGACGACCCGGACTACGCAGCCGTCTTCGCCCGCACCGCGGCCGTCGTGGCAGGCCCCGGCACCGGTGCCTCCCCGGCTCCCGCCGACGCCCCGACCGCCCCCAGCGACGAGGAGCAGAGATGTCCAGCCGACTGCTGACCACCCAGCTGCCGGGCCCGGCCGTGCAGAAGCGCCGTCACACCACGGTGCGTCTCGGCCTGAGCCCCGCCGCCTCCGCCCTGCTCGCCGACTCGCTACGGGGGAGCGGACGGCCACTGCTGCGTATCGCCGCCCTGTCGGCCGTCGAGGCGGCTCCCGCCCTCGCCTCCGGCTGGGTGACCGCCATCGCTCTCGACCAGGGCTTCCTGAGGCACCGTCCGGACATCGGGGTGGCCTGGCTGGCCGTGCTCGCCGCGCTGTACCTCGTACGCGCCGTCGCCGAGCGCGGGATGTTCGACCCGATGGCCGCGGTGATCGAGCCGATGCGCGACCGACTCACCCGTCGCGTCGTCCACAACTCCCTGGCCCAGGCCGCGACGTTCGACCAGGCGCCCGACACCGCCGGCGTGTCGCGGTTGACCGGTCAGGTCGACACCGTACGCAATCTGACCGCGACGCTGATGCGGACCGCCCGGCCGCTGACCGTCTCACTGCTCGCGGCGCTCGCCGGACTCGCCGGGCTCGCACCGCTGCTCGCCGTCCTCGTCCTGGTGCCGCTCACGGTGGCGGTCGCGGTGTTCCTGTGGACGATGCGACGGCTGACCGCACTGCGCCGGAGCGCCCTGATCGCCGGGGAGGAGGTCGCCGGCTGCGCCGGGGAGGTCCTCGCCGCCACACGCGACATCGCCTCGCTCGGCGCAGAGGACCAGGCAGCCGCGCTCGTCGAGGCCCGGTCCGACGAGGAGGTCCGAAGCCTGGTCCGGGTAGGCCGCGCGGCGTCGCTGCGGATCACCGTGATCCTCGTCGGCGGCTACGTTCCCCTGGTGGGCCTTCTGCTGATGGGGCCCCGGCTCATCGAGGAACGCGCCATCACCGCGGGCGCCCTGATCGGCGCTGCCACCTACGTCGCGGGTTCCGTCGTCCCCGCGCTGCAACTCATGACCAGTGCCGTCAGCGGCTACTGGAGCCAGCTAGGAGTGCTGCTGCACCGCTTGGCGGAGTCGGCCCCCGAGCTTCCGCCGACCACGCCGCCGGCGGCCCCGGTGCCGCCGGCGCACCCCGGTACCGCCGCACTCGTCGCCGAGCGGATCGCCTTCGCCTATGGACCCGGAGCCGATCCCGTACTGAAGGGCCTCGACCTCCACATCCCCTACGGGGACTACCTTGCGATCACCGGCGCCAGCGGAATCGGGAAGTCCACCCTCGCGATGCTTCTCGCGGGAATCCGGACACCCACATCAGGCGCGGTCCTCGTCGCGGGTGTGCCCGTCACCGGTCTGCCCGAAGAACAACGCCGCGGTCTCATCGCCCTCGTCCCGCAGGAGGCCTACGTCTTCCCGGGCACCGTGCGGGACAATCTCCGCTACCTCGCCCCCGCAGCGGGTGACATCGAGATCGCCCATGCCGCCGCCACGGTCGGCCTCACGCCCCTGCTCACCCGGCTCGGTGGTCTTGACGCCGTACTCGGCGATCCAGCAGGCGGCCTCTCCAGCGGTGAGCGCCAACTCCTCGCGCTCGCACGGACCTATCTCTGCGGCGCCCCGATCGTCATCCTGGACGAAGCCACCTCGCACCTCGACCCGGCCGCCGAGCATGTCGCGGAATCCGCCTTCCGCGCCAAACCTGGCACCCTCATCGTGATCGCCCACCGCTCCAGCTCCGCGGCCCGCGCCGACCGCGTCCTCCACATCGACGCCGACCATGTCAGCCTCACCGCCGTGCCCCCGTCCGCCGCCACTCCGGCCATCGGCACTCCGGCATGACACGTCCGTGCTCGCCGCCCGGCCGTGGCTCAGGCGCTGCCCGCGCGCGCGGCGCCGGAGACCGCCGTGCGGGTGACGAGGCTGGCGAGAGCCGAACGCGACGGGATCCCGGACTTGCGGTAGATCGCGGTCAGATGGGTCTCGACGGTGCGCCGGCTCAGGTGCAGCCCATCGGCGATGGCGTGATTGCTCAGCCCCTCGGCGACCAGTCCCGCGATCTCCCGCTCACGCGCCGTCAGCAAAGCCAGCTCCGGTGGTACTTCCTGGCCGCGATCTCCGTCAGCCTCCTGCGGACGTATCATCTCGGCCAGATCGACCAGCAGACGTGCCCCGCCGTCACTGGCGAGGCGATGCGCCCGCTGCCACATCGCGGCGGCGCCTGCGTGGTCACCCGAGGACTGCGCCAGGGCGACCGTACGCAGCAAGGTGTACGCCTCCCACAGCGCGGCCCCCATGGTGGTGTACTCCCGCGCCGCCTGGTCGAGCAGGCGCATGGCCGTACCGACGTCGCCCCGGTGCTCGGCGAGCGCCGCCGACGCGCGCAGGGCGGCCGCACGCTGGCCGCCCAGCCCCAGCCGTCCGGCCTCTTCGGTGGCGCGGGCCGCCCAGCTCTCGGCCTCGTCCAGCCGGCCACCCGCGAGCGCGGTGGCGACGAGCAGCTCGAGCTGCGCGGGACGTAGCGACGGCTGCACCCGGTGCAGGTGCGTACCGCCTCCGGCTCTCAGGACGGCTTCCTCGGCGCGGTGCGCATCCCCGTTCACGAGTGCCGTATGGCCGAGGATGCACCAGGCCAGCGACGCCCACCAGCTGTCGCTCGCACCGGCCGTGGCGACGGCCTCCTCGGCGACCGCCATCGCCCGTGCGTCCCCCAGGGGGCAGGCCGCGAGAACGATCAGAGGGGCGAACGACAGGGTGAACGTGAGGAGTTCGCTGTCTCCGATGCCCCGTGCGATGGACTCGGCCTCATCGGCCGACTGGAGCGCCGAAGGCAGCCGGCAGGTGTTCAGATGGACATACGCCCTGCTCATCAGCAGGTGCGGCAGCAGATAGAGCTGACCGCTGCGGCGGGCGATGGCCAGTCCCCGGTCGGCGTGCCGCTCGGCGTCGGTGTAGCGCTCCAGCATCGTCTCCGCCCAGCTCAGCCACACCAGGGACTCGCAGAGCTCGGTGAGAGAGGGGTCGGTGAGTCCGTCGGCCAGCTGGGCCGCCTCGCCGGCGAACCGGAGGGCCGTGGCGGTTTCGCCTTCGTATGCCTCGCCGAGTGCGCACAGGGCCAGTGCCGCGGCCTCACCCGTCCGGTCCCCGTGGGTGCGGGCGAGGTCGAGAGTCCGTGCCAGCTCGTCGCGTACGGCGGGGTAGGCCACGGTCAGCAGCGCGGACATGCCCAGCGCGAGTCCCAGCGACACCGCCTGGCCGGGCGACGGCCCCGGGCTGCGCGACAGCTCACGCCGCAGCAGGGCGGTCGCCTCCGGAGAGTGCCCGAGGTGCCGTTCCATCACGGCGCACTGGGCGATGGCGTCGGCGCGCAGCGAGGGGTCGTCGGCGCAGGCGGAGTTGATCACCCTGTGCAGCAGGTCACGGCTTTCCCGCAGATGGCCGCAGACCCCGAGGGCACGGGCCCTGGCCAGCGTCAGCTCACCGCGCTGCCTGACGTGTTCGGGAGCATCCGGCAGCAGCTCCAGCACGACGTCCAGCAGGTGGGCGGCGGTGGCGGGTGCCGTATGGCCGAGCTGGTCGGCCGCTTCGGTGAGCACTCTGGCGGCCGCCGGGTCCCAGCCGGTCAGCGACCGCTCCACATGGTGGGCGCGTTCCGCGGCCGAAGCGCCGGACCGGGCCAGCTCGTCGGCGGCGCGGCGGTGGATCCCGGCCCGCTCATGGGCCGCGGTGTTCCCGTACACCAGGGCCCTGAGCACCGGGTGCCGAAGCGCCCACCGGCCGCCCGGAGCGGGCCGCAGCAGGTCACGCTGCATCAGAGCGCCTATGAAACCGTCCAGTTCACGGCCCGGGTATCCGGTGGAGGACGCCAGCATGGCCGATGTCGCGTGGTCCCCGAGCACCGCCACCGTATCGACGGTGCGGCGTTCCGGCGCGCTCAGCGGGGTGAGCTCGTCCAGCAGCAGGGCACGCAGACCGCTCGGCACACCGACAAGATCGCCGTGCCGGGCCGCGGTCGCGGCTCCCGGCAGCGGGGCGCCGCTGCGGTAGGCGTGGAGCAGGGACAGCAGATAGAGAGGGTTCCCCTCGCTGGCGGCGAAGAGCTCCGCGGCGTCACCGGGGGGAAGCCCCGCGGCGAATTCGGTGAGCGACTCACGCTCGGGGAGCGGGGACAGCTCCATGGGGAGCACGACACCGCTGTCGATCCCGCGGGTGAGCGCCGCCGTCAGCGAGGTCGGCGTCTGCCGGTCCCGTCGCGCCACGACGAGCAGCACCCGGCCGCTCACCGGATGCCGTACGAGATGGTCGAGCAGCTCCAGCGAGCCCGGGTCGGCCCAGTGCAGATCGTCCAGGGCCACCAGCAGCCCGCGGTCCCCGGAACTGCTCGCGAGCCTGGCCAGCAGACGCGCGACCGCACGGTAGGCACCGAAGCGGTCAGCCGCGCCGGGTGCACCGGACGCCGTATGGGAGACACCGCGCACCACGGGCGCCGCCTCCGTGAACGCGGCCGCGGTGTCATCGCCCGCACCGTTTTTCACGAGGTCGTGCACGTCGATGTCCGCGAAGGCGTCCGTGAATGCCTGGAAAGGCGTGTGCCGCTCGAACTCCGTGGCCCTGCCCCGCAGTACCGTCATCCCGCCGCGCGCTGCCTTGGCGCACAGCTCACCCAGCAGCCGGCTCTTACCGATCCCGGCGTCCCCGGTGACGTCGACCACCGAGGGCCCGACGCTCTGTCCGATCCTCGCGATCAGGGAGTCGAGCTGCGCCAACTCTTCGGTTCTACCGACCAGTTTCAACACGCAGTCACTATCCCATGACGCACTGACAACCTCCTTCGGCAGCGCCTCGACCTGGCCGGGTGCTGCCGAAGGCGCATGTGGGGTGCCCGCACCGCCTGCCACGTGGACGGGTCGAGGAAGTCCGACGGCATCGGCCTTGGAAGGTGGTGCTGGGTACAGCCCACCTTGGCAAGCAGGTGCAGTCCGCGCCCACCGAACGTGCGGCATCGTCGACTTCATGCAGATGAGACAGCAGACGAGACAGCAGACGCAGTGGAAAGCGCAGGCCGGAGTGTTTCTGGCGATCGCCTTCGTGGCGGCCGGGGTACTGGGAGCCGTGCAGCCGGCCACCGGTATCCCCCCGGAGGTCATCCAGCTGACCCAGTTCGGCCCCGCACTGGCCGTGGCGGTGGCGGCCATGCTGTGGCCGGCCCTGACCCGCGGGCTGCTCGACGGCTACCCGACGGGTACGGCCGTCCGGGGCCGGGCGCTGATCGCCACGGCCCCCCTGGCCATCCTCCTGGCGGCAGGCTCATACGCCCTGTTCACCGGCGCCGCTCACGTCACCGACCCCCGCAGCCTGCACCACTCCTTCTTCCTCGTGGTCTGTGCGCAGCTGGTGGGCGCCTGCGGTGAGGAGATCGGCTGGCGCTGCTTCCTGCAACCACTGCTGCGAACGCGCTTCGGGCCGGTGACCGCGTCGGTGGCGGTCGGTGTGGCCTGGGGCCTGTGGCACGTTCAGGTGCTGGCGGGGAGCCCCGCCTACGCAGCGGGCTTCCTGCTGGCCACGACCGCGATGTCCGTCGTGCTGGGTGTGGCCCTGGACGAGGCACGGGGGCACCAACGCCTGCTCCTCGCCGGCGCCTTCCACTGCCTGATCAATCTGGGCATGCTCCTGGCCATGGACGAGGAGACGGGCAGGGCGGCGCCGATGGTCCTGTTCGGCCTGGCGTGCGCGGCGACCGCGCTGCCGTGGACCCTGAGCGGGCGGCGCGGCGCCCCGGTTAAGATCGCGGAGAGAGCGTGATGATCGGGTCGGGGGTCATGAGGGCGGTGCGTGTCGGGCGAGGGGAGTGGATCGCCCTCGGGCGCTGTCAGTTGCTCGGGCTGACCGGGTTTGCGGTGACCGGCGTCGGGCTGCTGGCCGGTGGGGCGCTGCTGCTGCTGCCGCTCGGAATCGGCTTCTGGGCGCTGCCTCCCGCCGCCCGGCTCCTGCGCCGCGTCTGCGACCGGTACAGGAACCGCGCGGCCCGCTGGACCGGCCGTCCCCTCAGCCATCCCGACCCGCTCCCGCACGATACGTCGGCCCGCCGCGGCAGCGCCGAAATCCTCGCAGACGACGGCTTCTGGCGTGACCTGCGCTGGGCTTGCCTGGAGCCGTGGACGGGCGGAGTGCTTGCGGCGGTGCCGCTTGCGCTCGCCGAGTACGGGGCCTTCGGCGCGCTTGTGCAGCCCTTCGTGTGGCGCCGGCTGGGCGATGGCAACTGGTACGCCTTCGTGCCGGTCACGTCGACCGCCACCATGGCCACCGCCCTCCTCCTGGGCCTTGTCCTCTCGGTTGCGGGTCTGCATCTGGCACCGTACGCCACCTCGCTGCACGCCCGTCTCACCCGTCACTTCCTGTCCGCCCCGCGCAGCACCGAACTCGCCCGCCGTGTGGCTCGGCTGGCTGATACGCGAACCGCCGCCCAAGACGTCCACGCGGCTGAAATCGCCCGCATCGAGCGGGATCTGCACGATGGCGCACAAGCCCGGCTCGTGGCGTTGGGGCTGACCCTGGATGATGCGACCCACCTCCTGGACACAGACCCCCGGACCGCCCGGGCCCTGCTCCTCGACGTCCGCGCCACCTCCGAACGGGCGCTGCAGGACCTGCGCGACCTCGTCCACGGCATCCACCCTCCTGTCCTGGCAGACAGGGGTCTCGCCGACGCGGTCCGCTCGCTGGCTCTGGAAAGCCACCTGGATGTGGATGTGCTGGCGGAGCTGCCCCAGGCACGCTTGCCCGCTCCCGTCGAGTCGGCAGCGTACTTCGCGGTGTCCGAACTCCTCACCAACGCGGCCAAACACGCGGCGGCCACCCGCGTCGACATGGTGCTCACGCACGACGGCAGCCGGCTGCGGGTGAGCGTGACCGACGACGGCCGCGGCGGCGCGGACCCTGCGGCCGGGAGCGGACTGAGGGGCATTCAGCACCGGTTGGGCCCCTTCGACGGCACACTCGTCCTGCACAGCCCGCCGGGCGGACCGACCACAGCAGCCTTGGAGATACCGTGCGCGTCGTCCTCGCCGAAGACCTCTTCCTCCTCCGCGACGGGCTGACTCGCACACTGCACGACCACGGTTGCCAGGTCGTCGCCTCCGTGGACAACGGTCCCGAGCTGGCAAGAGCCCTCAGGCGTACCGACCTGGACGTCGCCGTGATCGACGTCCGGCTTCCGCCGACCCACACGGACGAGGGGCTGAGGGCGGCCCTGCGGGCCCGTGAAAGCCGTCCCGCACTCCCGGTCCTGATCCTCTCCCACTTCGTCGACCAGCTGTACGCCCATGAGCTCCTCGCCTCGGGCGAAGGCGCCGTGGGCTACCTGCTCAAGGACCGTGTCACCCACACCGCCCAGTTCATCGACGCCCTGCGCACCGTCGCGGCGGGTGGCACGGTGATGGACCCCCAGGTCGTGGCCAAGCTGCTGACCCGCAGCGGGAGACGGGGCCGCACCGACTCCCTGACCGGCCGCGAGCACGAGGTCCTCGCCCTGATGGCCGAGGGCCGATCGAACACCGCCATCGCCCAGACCCTCCATGTGAGCGAGAGCGCGGTGGCCAAGCACATCGCGTCGGTCTTCGGGAAGTTGCGGATAGAGCAGTCGCCGGAGGACAACCGGCGGGTGCTGGCGGTGCTGGCGTATCTGAAGGGGTGAGCCGTCCGCGCAGCCACGACCCACGGGCCTGTCCGCCCTCACCCCGCCGGCCCAGGTCGGACCGGGTCACCCGGACCGCGGCGCCTCCGCGTCCGCGGTCGCCACGGCCCGTGCCCAGCGGTAGTCTGCCTTGCCGCTCGGTGACCGCTGGATCGTTGGTGCGATCACCAGCTGCCGGGGGATCTTGTAACCGGCCAGCCGCTGGCGGCAGTGCGCCTGGACCGTCCCCAGGTCGAGCACCCCGGCCCCCTCGCGCAACTGCACCACGGCCGCCACATGATTGCCCCAGGTGGCGTCGGGCACCCCGGCGACCAAAGCGTCGTACACATCCGGATGGGCTTTGAGCGCCTGCTCGACCTCCTCCGGATACACCTTCTCGCCACCGGTGTTGATGCACTGCGAACCGCGCCCGAGCACGGTGACGACGCCCTCCTCGTCGACCGTCGCCATGTCCCCGAGCAGTACCCACCGCTCGTCGCCCCTGCGGAAGAAGGTCTCGGCGGTCTTCTCCGGGTCGTTGTAGTAGCCGAGCGGCACATGGCCGCGCTGGGCGATGCGCCCCGGCTCGCCGACGCCGACCGGCTCGTGCGTGGCCGGATCCACCACCTGCGTACGGGCGTTGACGCGCAGCCGGAAGCCCTTGTCCGGCCCCGAGTCCTCTGTCGCCGTGCCGTTGAAGCCGGACTCCGACGAGCCGAAGTTGTTCAGCAGCATCACGTTCGGCGCCAGCGCGGTGAACTGCGCCCGCACCGTTTCGGACATGATCGCCCCCGATGACGACACGCTGAACAGCGAGGAGAGATCGGTCCCCTTGAGCGGTCCTCGCAGTGCGTCGATCAGCGGTCGCAGCATCGCGTCGCCGACCAGCGACACACTGGTCACCCGCTCCCGTTCGATGGTGCGCAGCACCTCCTCCGGAACGTACTTGCGGTGCAGCGCGACCCGTTGCCCGAAGTTGAAGGCGATGAAAGCGGTGAGCGTCGAGGTGCCGTGCATCAGCGGGGGAGTGGGGAAGAAGGTGATTCCGCTGCCGCCCGCGGCGACCCGCTCCGCGAGCTCCTGCGGTCGCCGCACCGGTTCACCCGTGGGCGCCCCGCCGCCGAGACCGGCGAAGAAGAGGTCCTCCTGCCGCCACATCACGCCCTTGGGCATCCCGGTGGTGCCGCCGGTGTAGATGATGAACTGGTCGTCGGGCGACCGCGGTAGGAAGCCTCGTTCCGGTGAGCCGTCCGCCTCCGCGTCCGTGAATTCGAGGCAGTCGAGCGGGGGAGTCCCCTCGGGCGGGGGCCCCACCCGTACCAGGTGGCGCAGCATCCCGCTCCGTGGCGCCGCGACGGCGACCCGCCCGGTGAACTCGGCGTCGAAGACGAGGGCTGCGAGATCGGCGTCGCGGTAGAGGTAGGCCAGCTCGTCCTCCACGTAGCGGTAGTTGACGTTGACCGGCACAAGCCGGGCCTTGAGGCAGCCCAGCACCGTCTGAAGGTACTCGACACCGTTGTAGAGGTGCAGCCCCAGGTGCTCGCCGGGCTTCAGCCCGGCGCCGACGAGGTGGTGGGCGATCCGGTTCGCCGCGGCGTCGAGCTCCGCATAGCGGTACCGGCGCTCCGCCCCCGTACCGGGATGGTCGGCGTAGACGAGTGCCTCACGGTCCGGAACGACGTCCACGACCGACTCGAAAAGGTCGGCAAGGTTGTACTCCACCATTCCTCCTTGGCTCCCGTGCGCACGGTCCACTGCCTCGGCGCGGTCATTAGAGCGCCGGGGCGAACAAGTGGGAAGGGGCCCGGCAGAAGAAATCTGACTGACTGTCAGAAGACTATTGAACTGCACTCCTGGCTCCTGCAACCTGTTCTAGGTCTCGAGACGGGAGGACGGTCATGGCTGGTACGGAACACCTCACCGTGCGGCGCGAGGGCGCCACGCTGGTGCTCACGCTCAACAGGCCGGAGGCGAAGAACGCGCTCTCGCTGCCGATGCTCGTCGGCCTCCACGACGGCTGGGTGGAGGCAGACGCGGACGACACCGTCCGCACCATCGTGCTCACCGGCGCGGGCGGCGGATTCTGCGCCGGAATGGACCTCAAAGCACTCGCGGGCGGAGGGATGGAGGGCGAGCAGTACCGGGACCGGCTGAAGGCCGATCCCGACCTCCACTGGAAGGCGATGCTGCGCCACTACCGCCCCCGCAAGCCCGTCATCGCGGCCGTGGAAGGGCACTGCGTGGCCGGCGGCACCGAGATCCTGCAAGGTACCGACATCCGCGTCGCCGGCGAGAGCGCCACCTTCGGACTGTTCGAGGTCAGACGTGCTCTCTTCCCCATCGGCGGCTCCACAGTCCGCCTCCAGCGCCAGATCCCGCGCACCCACGCCCTGGAGATGCTGCTGACCGGCCGTCCCTACACCGCCGCCGAAGCCGAACGCATCGGGCTCATCGGCCATGTCGTCCCGGACGGCGGGGCCCTGGAAGCCGCCCTCACCATCGCCGAACAGATCAACGCCTGCGGGCCGCTCGCCGTCGAAGCCGTGAAGGCGTCCGTCTACGAGACGGCCGAGATGACCGAGACGGAAGGCCTGGCAGCCGAACTCAAGCGCGGCTGGCCCGTGTTCGACACCGCCGACGCCAAGGAGGGCGCCCGCGCCTTCGCCGAGAAGCGCGCCCCCGTCTACCGCCGGGCGTGAGCACAGGACCCGAGGTCCCGCCCCGCACCCACCCGAGGAGACCCATGTCAGCCGGCCCCGCACCCGAAGTGCTGCGCGCACCCCTGGTCGTCGAGTTCCCCTTCACCCGCTCTCTCGGACCCGTCCAGTCCGCCTTCCTCACCGGCTTGCGCGAGCGCACCGTGCTGGGGGTGCGGACCACCGCGGGCCAGGTGCTCGTGCCACCCGTCGAGTACGACCCCGAGACCGCGCAGGAGATACGCGAGCTGGTCGAAGTCGCCCCCGTCGGCACCGTCACCACCTGGGCCTGGAATCCGGCCCCCCGTCGCGGCCAGCCCCTGCGAACCCCCTTCGCCTGGGTACTGGTCAGGCTCGACGGGGCCGACACCGCACTGCTGCACGCCCTCGACGCCCCCGGCCCCGAGGACGTGCACACCGGAATGCGGGTCCGCGTCCGCTGGGCGCCCGAGCGCGTCGGAGCCATCACCGACATCGCCTGCTTCGAGCCGTACGAAGCCAGTGGGCCCACCGCGGAGGCCCAACCGCACAGCGGATCCTTCACCGACCCCGTCACCGGAATCGTCGCCGCCGCACGGCTCGACTACAGCTACAGCCCCGGCCGCGCCCAGTCCCGCTACATCCACGCACTCGCGGGGCGGCGCACCACCGGCGAACGCTGCCCGTCCTGCCGCAAGGTGTACGTCCCGCCCCGCGGCGCCTGCCCCACCTGCGGAGTCGCCACCGCGGAACAGGTCGAGGTCGGCCCACGGGGCACGGTCACCACCTTCTGCATCGTCAACATCAAGGCCAAGAACCTCGACATAGAGGTGCCCTACGTCTACGCGCACATCGCGCTCGACGGCGCGGACCTCGCCCTGCACGGACGCATCGGCGGCATCCCCTACGACCAGGTACGCATGGGCCTGCGCGTCGAACCGGTGTGGACCGAAGACGGCCGTCACCCCGACCACTACCGGCCCACCGGCGAACCCGACGCGGACTACGACACCTACAAGGAGCTGCTGTAGCCATGCGAGACGTCGCGATCGTCGCCTTCTCCCAGACCGAGACCCGGCGCAGCAGCGAGGAGCTATCCGAGGTCGAGATGCTGATGCCGGTCCTGCACGACGTCCTCGAACGGACCGGACTGCGCACCGGGGACATCGACTTCACCTGCTCCGGCTCCTGCGACTACCTCGCCGGCCGGGCCTTCTCCTTCACCCTGGCCCTCGACGGAGTGGGGGCCTGGCCGCCCATCTCCGAGTCCCATGTCGAGATGGACGGTGCCTGGGCCCTGTACGAAGCCTGGGTGAAACTCCTCACCGGCGAGGCCGACACCGCACTCGTCTACTCGTACGGAAAAACCTCACCCGGCTCGATCCGGGACGTCCTGACCCGCCAGCTCGACCCCTACTACCTCGCCCCGCTATGGCCCGACCCGGTGTCACTCGCCGCCCTCCAGGCCCAGGCGCTCATCGACAGCGGCGCCACCAGCGAACGGGAACTCGCCGGCATCGCCGCCCGCAGCCGCACGGCCGCCGGACCCAATCCGCGGGCACAGCTGCGCGGCCACCACGAGCAGGGGGACTACCTCGTCCATCCCCTGCGCACCGGGGACTGCCCGCCCATCGGCGACGGGGCCGCGGCCGTCATCCTCGCCGCGGGGGACAGAGCCCGCGACCTGTGCGCGCGGCCCGCCTGGATCCGCGGGATGGACCACCGCATCGAGGCCCACGGCCTCGGCGTACGCGACCTCACCGACTCCCCCTCCACCCGGCTGGCCGCCGAGCACGCCGGAGCCTTCGACGCACCCGTCGACACCGCCGAACTGCATGCCCCCTTCACCTCCCAGGAGGTCGTGCTCCGCAAGGCGCTGGACCTCGACGACAGCGCCCGGGTCAACCCGTCAGGAGGCGCACTCGCCGCCAATCCGATCATGGCCGCGGGCCTCGTCAGGATCGGCGAGGCGGCCGCCGCCATCCACCGCGGCGAATCCGGCCGCGCCATCGGCCACGCCACCTCCGGCCCCTGCCTCCAGCAGAATCTGGTCGCCGTCCTCGAAGGAGAGCCGACATGAGCCGCACATCCGCCAAGGAACCCGTGGCCGTCGTCGGCATAGGCCAGACCAAACACGTCGCGGCCCGCCGTGACGTCTCCCTCGCGGGGCTGGTCCGCGAAGCCGCCCGGCGCGCGCTGGACGACGCCGAGCTGGACTGGGCCGACGTCGACGCCGTCGTCATCGGCAAGGCCCCCGACTTCTTCGAGGGCGTGATGATGCCCGAGCTGTATCTCGCCGACGCGCTCGGAGCCGTGGGCAAGCCCATGATGCGGGTCCACACGGCCGGCTCGGTGGGAGGCTCCACCGCACTCGTCGCGGCGAATCTCGTCGCGGCCCGTGTCCACCGCACCGTCCTCACCCTCGCCTTCGAGAAGCAGTCCGAGTCCAACGCCATGTGGGGCCTCTCCCTGCCCATCCCGTTCCAGCAGCCACTGCTCGCGGGCGCGGGCGGCTTCTTCGCCCCGCATGTACGGGCGTACATGCGGCGCACCGGGGCGCCTGACACCGTCGGCTCCCTCGTCGCGTACAAGGACCGCCGCAACGCCCTGAAGAACCCCTACGCGCATCTGCACGAGCACGGCATCACGCTCGAGAAGGTGCAGTCGTCGCCGATGCTCTGGGACCCCATCCGCTACTCGGAGACCTGCCCCTCGTCCGACGGCGCCTGTGCCATGGTCCTCACCGACCGCACGGGCGCGGCCCGTTCACCCGGCCCGCCGGCCTGGCTGCACGGCGGTGCGATGCGCAGCGAGCCCACCCTCTTCGCCGGGAAGGACTTCGTGTCCCCGCAGGCGGGCAAGGACTGCGCCGCCGATGTCTACCGGCAGGCCCATATCGCCGATCCGCGCCGTGAGATCGACGCCGTCGAGATGTACGTGCCGTTCTCCTGGTACGAGCCGATGTGGCTGGAGAACCTCGGCTTCGCGGCGGAGGGGGAGGGCTGGAAACTCACCGAGTCCGGGGTCACCGAACTCGACGGAGACCTGCCCGTGAACCCCTCGGGCGGAGTGCTGTCCACCAACCCCATCGGCGCCTCGGGCATGATCCGCTTCGCCGAGGCCGCCCTCCAAGTACGTGGCCAGGCGGGCGAACACCAGGTCGACGGGGCCCGCAAGGCACTGGGCCACGCCTATGGCGGCGGCTCGCAGTTCTTCGCGATGTGGCTGGTCGGCGCGGAACCCCCGGCGCACTGACCACGCCGGCCCTCACCGACCCACGCCTGGCGCACGTCGGCACATACGTTCCGGCGCTGTCGGCGACCTGTCCGTGACCGGTGGCGATCGCTAGGCTGAGCGCGGACGACGAACCGGGAGGAGTACGCACGTGGCCGAGACCATCACCACGGAGCAGCCGCTTTCGGGCTGGCACAAGCCGGACCTCGACCTCAGCCAGGCCGACTGGCAGCCGGGCACCCAGGGCGCGGGAGACATCCAGATCGCCTTCGTCGAAGGGTTCATCGCGATGCGCAACAGCGGCAGGCCCGAAGCCCCGTCGCTGATCTTCACTCCCGCCGAATGGCGCGCCTTCGTCCTGAACGCCCGCGAAGGGGAGTTCGACCTCACCTGAAGTCCCGGCAGGCGTGGGCCCGCCGGCCCACGCCCTCCGCGCCGTAGCCGCGCACCGGTCCCGGGCTGGGACCATGGGGTCATGGCACTTGATCGGGACATCCAGCGGGTGAGCTCGGGATCGCCCCTCGAACCGGAGATCGGCTTCTCCCGCGCGGTCCGCAAGGGCTCTCATATCGCCGTCGCGGGCACCGCGCCCATCGGCGACGACGGCGGCACCGTCGCGCCGGGTGATGTACACGCCCAGACGCTCCGCTGCCTGGACATCGCCGAGCGCGCGCTGAACGAGGCGGGTGGCTCGCTGGGCGATGTGGTGCGCACCCGCGTCATGCTCACGGACATCGACCGCTGGAGGGAGGCCGCACGCGCTCACGGGGAGCGCTTCGCCGCCGTGCGCCCGGTGTGCACCTTCGTGGAGGTGTCCCGCTTCATCGACCCCGCCTGGCTGGTCGAAGTGGAGGTCGACGCCATCGTGGACTGAGCCCCGCACCCCGCCGATGCGCCGTACCCGGATAGCCGGACCCGGCCGCCGGACACGTACCATGGCCGCATGTCCTTCCTCCGCCGCCGCAGTGCCGCCCACCCCGCGGGCCCTGACTTCGACGTCCTGGCCATGGACCCGAGTGACTGGCCCGGCAACCTCGGCGCGGGGCTGCTGCCTGCGCCCGACGGCAGCTGCCAGGGCGTCTTCCTGCGCTACGACCTGTTCGGCGGCAGGGGTCCGGCGATGATCATCGGCAATCTGCCCGAGGGCTCGCCCGCCCGGGAGCTCGGCGAGGGACAGATCCCCTTCGAGGTCGCCCAGCTGCTCGTCGCACTGGAGAACGACGAGGAGGTCACCGTCACCGGCACCGAGGACGTCCCCGTGATGCAGGGCGACAACCTCCTGATCGTCCGCCGGATCAAGCTCTCCGAGAGCCGTGTCTCCTGCGTCCAGTTCGACCGCAGTGACAACGTCCTGGTCACCATCGCCAGCTGGGACCGGCCGATCACCGACGACCTCTACGCGCTGCTCAAGCCGCTGCCCGCTGAGCTGTTCCAGCAGGGCTGACGGGGCGCCGCCCGAGACCTCGATGACGCCCCCGCGGGCCCGCCGTGACCACGTCACGACGGGCCGCGGTTGTTCCCGGTTCCCGTGACACGCCCCTACGCCGGGACCGGGCCCCTCGCCACCGCGCCACCCGGCCGCCGCAGCGCCGCGACGATCCGGGCCGCCGACATGCCGACCGCCGTCGGCCCACTGGTCCGCAGCGGCGAACCGGCGCCGTGCGGCAGGTCCTCCTCCGCGTACCGCCGCACATTGCGGTGCCAGTGCAGGATTCCGGCGAGCCAGTCCTCCAGCTCCCGCACATAGGCGTCCAATGCCACCCTGGCCCCTTCGTCAAGGCCCAGGTGATCGCACAGCACGGGCAGCTCGTGCTCTTTCAGATGCAGGAACTGACGCAGCCGGGAACGCATCAGATCGTCCGTGATGTGCACGGCCGACGGATAGTCGCAGCCGAAGAAGGACTGCACCACCAGTACGGCGTTGTGCACCTCGCCCTCGATCTCGATCTCCTTCTGGTAGGAGAACAGATCGTTCATCAGCGTGGCGTAGTCCGTCGCCGACTGTTCCAGACCCCGCACCGTGCCACTGCGGTACACCTCGGGTGACAACTCGCCCTCGTGCCGCAGCCGGCACAGCAGCATCGTCAGATCGGCGCCGAAGGTCCGCCGACGCATCTCGATGTAGTCGACCGGGTCGGGCACGCGGTGCTGCGCCTGGTTGTGCAGCTCCCACAGCCAGCTCTCGAGCATCACCTCGATCGCCTGGTGCAGTGCGGACCGTGCCTCGGCCTCCATCGGTCCCGCGGTACGCGCCCACAGGTCCGCGAGCCCCCGCTCCATCGGGCTCACCGCCGTCGCCGCCCCCGCCGCCGGATCATCGAGAGGCATGCAGGCCATCAGCCGCTGGTGGCACGCCTTCGCCTCGACAAGCCTGCGCGGGCGCCCGAACACCAGCGGGTAGTAGTCGTCGGCATAAGTCCCCCAGGTCAGCCACTCGGCGCTCAGTTCCAGCTCTTCGGGTGTGGCGTCGGGGTCGAGCCCCGCCGAGCACAGCGCGAAGTCGAACCCGGCGAGCATCGGCTCGTCCCAGATATCGCCGAGCAGCCCCATCCGGTGCGCCCACGCAAGGGACTTGACGCGTGCGTCATCGAGGTGCGGGCTGAGCGTCAGCGGGAACGGGAGCTCGAAATCGGGCAGCAGAGAGGGACCGGTCCGCTGGTGCGGCACATGGGTGAGACCGCGCAACCGGGCCACCGCGGGGCGCCCGAAGAGCGTGCCGATGTCGAGGGCCGAGGTGCCGAGCACTCCGCCGAACAGCGAAGGGCCGGTCCGCACCTCCCTGTTCATATAGCGACTCGACCGCATATGCCACTCATGGCCGCCCGACTGCCAGTCCTGCAAGCCCTTCGTATAGGCCGCGACCGCCGCGCACTCGTCCGGACCGAGACCGAACTCGACACACATCGCGGGGACTTCGGTCAGCGCCGTGTTCTCGAACTGCTGCAACCGTGAGGTCAGCAGGTCGTTGACGGACTCGGCAGCCTCCTGCGTCGTGCACCCGAGGAACGTCTCCAGCACCAGCACACCATTGCTGAGCTCGCCCTCGTCCTCCACCTCGCGCTGGTAGGAGAACAGGTCGTTGCGCAGATGCACGGCATCGGCGAACGTCTCGGTCAGCACCCGGACCGGCCTCGAACCCGCCACCCGCGCGGGAACCTCCACGCCCGCCGCATACTCGACGAGCCCCGCCGACCACGGCGCGCCCCCCACCTTGCGGCGCATCTCGATGTACTCGACCGGGTTGGACACCCGTCCCTCGTTGATGTTGTCGAGCTCCCAGATCGACTCGTTGAGCAGAGACTCGGTCGCGAGCGCGAACCGGGCCCGCCAGTCGGGAGACTTGTCCGGCACGGTCCGCGCCCACAGATCGGCGAGGCCCGCCTCCACCTGGTTCGTCGGCGCGGGGGTGCCCTGCGCCGGATCCAGCGGCATGAACGCCGGCAGCCGGTCCAGATAGGCCTTGCCGCCCGCCAGGTCCCCGGTGCGCTTGAACACCTCGAGGAAGTGGTCGTCGAAGAAGAAGACCCACACGTACCAGTCCGTCACCAGGGACAGGGCCTCCGCCGAACAGTCCGGGTGGGTGTACGCGCACAGCAGGGCGTAGTCATGCGCGTCGAGGTCCTCCTGCACCCAGACCCCTGACCCCTCCAGCATGCCCATCCGGCGCGCCCATTCCCGGGTGTGCTCCCGCGCCGCCTCGACATGGGGGTTGAGTCGGGCCGGATAGGGGACATAGAAATCCGGCAGTTCGAAGGGCTGTGCCATGCGTGCCCGGGCCTTTCGGTGAACGTCCGCGCGTGCACCGCGCGGACCGGTCGCGTACGGGCCAGTCCTACCCGTCGCCCATCCGGCCCACGCGACGAAGCTGATCACTCATCCGGATGAAAGCGCAGGCACAGCGCCGGACGGCGCCCACCGCGCGACGCGGCGTCCCTTCATGCGACCTGCTTCGGCAGACGCAGGCTCAGCAGCGCCGTGAGCACGACACCCGCCAGCTGCACCAGCAGCGTCGCCACCAGCGCCTCCCGCATACCCACCACCGGCACCAGGCCCAGGAACAGCGAACCGAGCGTGGCCACACCCAGGGCCAGGGACGACTGCTGGGCCGTCACCATCACGCCGCTTCCCACCCCGGCACGGTCAGCCGGTACCTCCGAGAGCACGATCCTGAAGAGCACGGGAAGCTGGAGGGCCTGTCCCGCGCCCGCCACCGCCGCGCCCGGCAGCAGCGACACGGCGTCGAGCCCCGGCCAGTCGCGCCAGACGGCGAGCAGGATCAGGACCAGGCCCACCGCCTGCACCGCCCCGCCCGCGCTCACCACCCGCGTACCGAACCGGCCCACCAGCCGGGGACCCGCCAGCGAGACCGCGAGGAAGGCCACCGCCATCGGCGCCAGCGCCAGCCCCGCGGGGACCGGGCCGAGCAACGCGCCCTGCTGCAGGGCCACCGCGATCACGAACATGAAACCGCTGAAGCCGATCGAGAAGGGCACGATGATCAGCAGCCCGCGCCGCAGCGACACCAGCCGGAAGAGGCTCGGCGGCACCAGCGGAGTGCGGCCCCGCCGGTCGGAGCGCAGCTCGACCCGGTAGAAGGCATACGCCGAGACCGGGAAGAGCGCGAGTACGGTCCATGTCCACAGCGGCCACCCGGCGGCCCGCCCCTCGGTCAGCGGCACCAGCAGGGTCACCAGCGCCGCCGCCAGCAGCAGCGTGCCCGGGACGTCGATGGGCTGGGGGCGCTGGGCACGCGTCTCCGGCACGGCCCGCGCCGCGAGGAAGAGACCGATCGCCACGACGGGCACGTTCACCAGGAACACCGCGCGCCAGCCTGTGCCCGCGAAGTCCCAGGCCACGAGGAGACCGCCCAGTATCTGCCCGGCGACCATCGAGAGCCCGGCCATCGCGCCGTACAGGCTCATGGCGCGGGCGCGCCGGGGCCCTGCGGTGGCCGCCTGGATGGTGGCCAGCACCTGCGGAAGCAGCATCGCCGACGCCGCGCCCTGGGCCACCCGCGCGGCGACCAGCGTCCAGGCATCGGGGGCGAGCCCGCAGGCCAGCGAGGTGAGACCGAAGGCGGCCATTCCGCCGATGAAGAGCCTGCGGCGGCCCAGCATGTCGCCGAGCCGCCCACCGAGTACCAGAAGGACCGAGTAGGAGACGCCGTACCCGGCCACGACGAGCTCCAGCACCGCCTCTCCGGCGGCGAGATCGCGGCCGATCGTGGACAGGGCGACATTGACGATGAAGAAGTCGATGATGGGCAGTGCCGCGCCGAGCAGCACGGTGAACAGTCCGAGTCCGCCAAGCGCGGACGGGGCCGGAGCTTCCGGCGGGGCCGTGCTGCCATGGGTCTGAAGAGTTGCTGTTTCGCTCACGTCAGAAGAGCCTGCTCCCCATTCGAGCCTGGTACCAGAGTCTGTTTATCCTGGTACAAGGAGTACCTGGAAACAGGCTCGACGGTTCGGCACGCTGGGAGTCATGAGCACCTTGGCACAATCGACGCAGACGCGGGCACCGGCATCGCCGCCACCCGTACCCGGAGTCATGACGCACGAGGCCACGGCGTATGCGCGGGAGTCGGAGATCCGCCGTCGCGAGCTCGCCGCGTTCCTGCGCAGCCGGCGGGAGCGGATCAGCCCCGAGACGGTCGGTCTGGACCGTGGCCGCCGAAGGCGTACGCCGGGACTGCGCCGCGAGGAGGTCGCACAGCTCTCCGCGGTCGGTGTCACCTGGTACACCTGGCTCGAGCAGGCCCGCGACATCCAGGTCTCGTCACAGGTGCTCGACTCCCTGGCGCGCACCCTGCTGCTCGACACCACCGAGCGCAGCCATCTGTTCCATCTCGCGGGCGCGATCGACCCGGCCCCCCGCACGGTGTGCCCCTCCGTCACCCCGGCCCTGGTCGCGGTGCTGGAGCAGCTGGAGCCGATCCCGGCGTGCATCCAGAACGGCCGGTACGACATCCTCGCGTACAACCGCAGCTACGGGCGGCTGCTGTGCGATCTGGACGAGGTGCCGCCGGAGGACCGCAACTGCCTGCTGCTGATCCACACGAACGAGCAGTGGCGTTCATCGGTGGTGCTCCGGAAGGAGACCTCGCGGCTGATGGCCGCGAAGTTCCGCGCCGCGATGGCCGAGCATCTCGCCGAGCCCGCCTGGAAGGTGCTGCTGAAACGGCTTCAGTCCGCATCGCCCGAGTTCTGCGAGACATGGGAGCGCCATGAGGTGGTGAGTGCCGCGCACGGCAGGCGCAAGCAGATCAACAACGCTTATGTCGGTCTGCTCACCCTCGACCACACCGATCTCTGGCTCGGTCCGGAGAGCGGCGCGCGCCTGCTCACCTACACGCCGGCCGACCAGGAGTCGCGGGAACGCCTGGAGCGGCTCCGGGAACTGGCCGTCGAGAAGACGGCCTGAGGACTGTCCTGCACGACAACGCGCCGTGCGTCCAGTGTGTCGGCACTGGACGCACGGCGCTCATCCCCCCTTGTTGACGGTCAGCGTGTGCCGACCGCGGCGCGCACGGCCCGCCGTGCCAGCGCGCAGTCGTCGTGCAGCCGGCGCAGCAACAGCCGCTGCTCTTCTCCGACCGACATCCCGCCAGGGTGCTGCGGCACGGTCCTGGAAGAGTCCGCCTCCCGCATCGTCCGCTGCACGGCCGTCTCGTAGGTGCGGATCTCCCTGGTCAGCACCAGCATCAGATTCACCAGGAAGGCATCCCGCGCCGCGGGCCCCGACTGCTGGGCGAGCTGGCTGATATGGCGCCGCGCGAGAGGCGCGTCGCCCATGACTGCCCAGAGCGTCGCCAGGTCGTACCCCGGCAGATACCAGCCCGCGTGCTCCCAGTCGACCAGCACCGGGCCGGTCGGCGCCAGGAGGATGTTCGACAGCAGCGCATCGCCGTGGCAGAACTGCCCCACACCGTGCCGCCCGCCCGCGTGGGCGACCCCGTGCAGCAGCTTCTGGAGATCGCCCAGATCACGGTCGGTGAACAGCCCGAGCTCGTGATAGCGGGAGATCCGGGCGGCGTAGTCGAGCGGTGCGTCGAACATACCGGCCGGTGGCCGCCAGGAGTTGAGCCGTGTGATCGCCCCGAGCGCCGCCCGTACGTCCGCGCGCGGCGGGGCCTCGGAGGGATGCCGTACGAGGGCGGCGGGACGGCCGGCCATACGCTCGATCACCAGGGTGCAGTTGTCCGGATCCGCGGCGATCAACCGAGGCACCCGCACCGGTGGGCGGTGCCGGACGAACGCACGGTAAGCAGCTATTTCGTGCTGGAACCGCTCCGCCCATACCTGGGACTGGTCGAGTAAGCACTTGGCCACCGCCGTCGCGCGCCCGGTGCTGCCGACCAGGAGGACCGAGCGTCCGCTCCTTCGCAGTACCTGAACCGGATTGAACTCCGGGCAGATCCGGTGTACCGACGCGATCGCCATGCGCAGCTGCGCGCCCTGGGGGCCGGACAAGTCGATTCTCCCACTGAGCGGTTGGCCTGTGGTCGCCGGCCATCGCCGGGTCCGTGCTGCGGCGGGGGAGGGGTCGAGAAACGTCCTGCCGCCGACCGGGACGACCGTCTGCGGCCGGGGCGGGGCGGACACGGAGGACGATGCTGTGTACATGGGTGAGCAGATCCCTTCGTGTGCCGACAAGTCGCGTGCGCGGCCCTGCCCTGGAAGCCTTCGGCACCCTGGGGAATGCGGTCGGCCCCGGGGCGGGGTGGCGCGTTCCTACCTGACACCCGGGCGCAGGTGGCACACCATCTGGCGGACCCTGGCGAACCCTGGCGAATAGTCGCAACGCATCTGACAGGGGGTTACTGTCAACTCAGCCGAGAACCTGGGGGCTTGACGTGACCGGAGAACCCAACACCCGTCTTTCCGACCTGTTCGGCCTGGCCGGCTGGTCCAAGGGCGAACTCGCACGGCTCGTGAACCGGCACGCGGCGGCCATGGGCCATCCGCAGCTGGCGACCGACACCTCGCGGGTGCGGCGTTGGATCGACATGGGGGAGACCCCGCGCGATCCCGTGCCGCGGGTGCTGGCGGCTCTGTTCACCGAACGACTCGGCCGTGTCGTGACCATCGAGGACCTCGGTCTCGTACGGCAGAAGCGCACAGGCAGCAGGCGGGACGTCAGCCACACGCAGAACCCTGACGGCCTGCCCTGGGCACCCGACCGTACGGCGGCGGTCCTCACCGAATTCACGGGAATGGACCTCATGCTCAACCGACGCGGCTTGGTGGGCGCGGGTGCCGCGCTCGCCGCAGGCTCCGCAATCAGCAGTGCCATGTACGAGTGGCTGCACACCGACCCCGCAACCATGCGTACCTCCCAGGGGGCCTCCGCCGCCCAAACCCTGCTCGCCGACGCGGCGGGGTTCGACCGCTACGAAGCCGCACCCATCGGGTCGGAGGAAGTAGAGGCGCTGGAGCACTCCGTCGAAGTGTTCCGCGCCTGGGACGCCTCCCGTGGCGGGGGCCTCCAGCGAAAGGCCGTCGTGGGCCAGCTCAACGAGGTGGGTGGAATGCTCGCCTACCGGCACCCCGACCATCTCCAGCGGCGCCTCTGGGGCGTGGCCGCCAACCTCGCCGTCCTGGCCGGCTGGATGTCGCACGACGTCGGTCTCGAACCCACGGCGCAGAAGTACTTCGTGATCGCCGCCCACGCGGCCCGCGAGGGCGGCGACCGTCCCCGTGCGGGAGAGGCCCTCTCCAGGGCCGCCCGCCAGATGGTGCACCTTGGCCGCCCTGATGACGCCCTCGACCTCATGGAGCTCGCCAAGTCCGGTTCGGGCGAGGAGACCCTTCCGCGTACGCAGGCGATGCTACTCACCATCGAAGCCTGGGCGCAGGCCTCCATGGGGCGCGGCCAGGCCATGCGCCGCACCCTCGGACAGGCCGAAGAGCTGTTCGTGGCCGACAAGGGCGATGTACCACCGCCCAGTTGGATGCAGCTCTTCGACGAGGCCGACATGCACGGTATGCAGGCCCTCGCGTACCGCACCCTCGCCGAGCACGACGCCGCCGCCGCGAGCACCGCGCAGCGCCACGCCAGGCAGGCGCTCGAGCTGAGGGAAGGCGGCCGTCAGCGGTCCAAGATCTTCGACTACATCTCCCTGGCCTCGGCCTGCTTCATCGCCGATGATCCGGAACAGGCGGACCGGTACGCCCGGCTGGCCCTGGTGTCGATGGGGGAGACCTCATCCCACCGCACCTGGGACCGGCTGCGCGAGATGTACCGGCTCACGGGCCAGTACGCGGAGTACGCGAAGATCCAGGACCTCCGCGAGGAGATTCAGCTCGCCCTGCCCAACAGTCCGTCCAAGCGCGCCCGCAGCGTGGGAATCTGAACGGCGCCAGCCGTCGGTGACACGTGAAGCCCGGACCGCCGGAAACAACGGGACCACCAGCAGGGGACGGCATCCTTGTGGTGGCGCTAGCGAACCCTGGCCGCCATCACACAGGCGTCGTCTCCGGGCTCGCTTTCGCCGAACTCCTCGACGATCGACCGCACACAGTCCTGTGCCGCGCGGGCCACGGTGAAGCGGGAGGCCAGAGCGAAGAAGCGGTCGGCCCTCGACCCTTCGCGTGCGTCAGCACCCCGGGTCAGCCCGTCCGTGTGGAACACCAGCAGATCACCGGAGCGAAGACGCGCCTCGGCCTGCTCGTACTCCGCACCGGATGTCGCTCCGAGCAGCATTCCCGCCGGTGGTGTCAGCACCCGCCCCGACCCGTCGCGGAACAGCAGCGGGGCGGGGCTCCCGGCCTGCGCCCACTGAAGCGTCCTCGTCGCCGGATCGAAGTGGCAGCACAGCGCGCTGCCCAGGGCGGGCTGTGCGGATGCGTCGAGCAGTTGATTGAGGTGTCCGAGCAGCGCACCGGGCCGGACACCTGCCAGGGCCATACCGCGCAACGCCCCGAGCAGCATCGCCATCGTGGACGTGGTCGTCACCCCACTGCCCGTGATGTCGCCGACGCTCAGCACCACGCCACCATCCGGCAGCTCGACCGCGTCGAACCAGTTGGCACCGATCAGCGCACTGTCCGCCGCCGCAAGGCAGTGGCCCGCCGTGTCAAGGGATGCGGGGCCCTCACCGCTGTCGCGCCAGGAGGGCAGCACCGCCTCCTGGAGCTCCGTGGCGATCCGGCGCTCGGTGCGGTCGACGTGCTGCTTACGGGCCAGCGTGTCACGCGACTCGCGGACGGCACGCTGGGTCCTGCGCAGCTCGCTGACGTCCCGTAAGACCGCCCACATCGAAGCCGTGCACCCGTCCGCGTCGAGCACCGGTTCGCCCGTCATGTGCAGGGTGCGCACCCGGCCGTCGGACCGGACGATTCGGAATTCGCCATCGATGGGCTTCCCGTCGATGAGACAGTCCGTCACCATCGAGGTCAGCAGGCTCTGGTCCTCCGCGAACACCATGGATGGCAGCTCGTCGAGGGACATCGGACCGCTCTCGACCGGCCGGCCGAAGATCTGCTGGAGCTCGTCGGACCAACGAACCTGGTCCGTAAGGAGGTTCCACTCCGCGGTACCGACCCTGCTGAGCAGGGACCCGGTCTCCGGTGGCAGGGCGTCGTCAGGGACTTCGGCGCCCTGGTCGAAGGGCGGCAATCCGTCCTTGAGCTGGCCCAGATGGGTACCGAGGTCGTCCAGCTGATGGACCGCGAGATCGCACAGTGCCCGCTGCCAGCGCACCTGCGGATCGTCCTCGTCCACTATGGCGTCCCTGCGCACCGCGTCCACGTCTCCGCGCAGACGACGGGTCTGCGAGATCAACGAGTCCACCGTGTCACGCCCGGGTGGCTGGGCGGAACGTTCCGCGAACAGATGGGACGGCATGTCGTACTCCGTTACAGGCGCGCATGGCCAAGTCGTAAGAGATGGACCAGTTACGACTGTTGCACAGAGTGCAAGGGCGCGTAAGGGATTTGGCAACACTCGATATGGTGGTGCTCCTGGCATATGTCGGCGGCGAGGCGCGCAGTGAGACAGCGCGGACGCGCGCGCCGGCCTCAGGCCTCACGTGCCGCCCGGAGCACCGCCCTCACCGGAGCGCCGGGTTGCAGGGTCAGCCCCGGTTTCGTGGGCACCTCGCCCTGCTCCACGTCCACATGGAACCGCTGCGCGAGCGTCGCCAGCACCAGGACCGCCTCCACCATCGCGAACCGCGCTCCCAGACACGCCCGCGCGCCCCCGCCGAAGGGGAACCATGCGTGGTCCGGAGCCACCGGCCCGCCATCCGCGTCCCAGCGTTCCGGGCGGAAGTCGTCCGGCCCGGGGAACCAGCGCGGGTCGCGGTGCGCGCTCCACTGACTCGACCACACCACCGTCCCTTCCGGGACCGGACGGCCGCCGAGGGTCGAGCCTTCCCGCGCGACGCCCGTCATCAGCCACACCGGGGGATACAGCCGCAGGGTCTCCTTGACCACCTGTTCGGTGTACGGGAGCAGACGCAGGTCGTCGAACTCCGGGGTGCGACCGCCGAGGACCCGCTCCAGCTCCTCCCCGAGCCGCGCACGGGCCCGGGGATTGCGGGACAGCAGGTACCAGGCCCAGGTGAGGGTGGTGCCCGTGGTCTCGTGCCCGCCGATGTAGAGCGTCACCGCCTCGTCACGCACCTCCTTGTCGGACAGCGGCATTCCCTGTTCGTCCCGGGCGGCCAGCAGCCTGGTCAGCAGATCGTCCCGTCCTCCGCTGCCGTGGCGCCGCTCGCGGGTCACCCGTCCCACCTCGGTGTCGATCACGTCGACCGCCCTGCGCAGCCTCCGCCGGCCGGGTGTGGGCACCCAGGAGGGAAGGAACAACGTGATACCGCGGAACTCGTCGCCGATCGCCCGCTGAGCCACATCCATCGCCGCTCCGATCACCTCCTCACGCCCTGCCGTGTCGGCACCGAACAGCGTGCGCACGGCGATCCGCTGGGTGAGCGCCAGCATCTCCCGCCGTACGTCGATCACGCGATCCGGCCACCAGGTGTCCGCCACCTCGACGGCGCAGGCCGCCATCGTCTCCGCGTACGCACGGACCTGGCGCGGTCGCACCGCGGGCTGGACCAGCGCCCGCTTGCGCCGCCAGTCAGCGCCCTCCGAGGTCACCACGCCTTCTCCGAGCACCAGCTTCAACGCCCACCCGAGGCCGGGATGGCTGAACACCGTCTCGATTCCGGTCAGCAGCTCACCGATGTGCTCCGGACGCGAGACGAAGAGCGCGCGCTGCGGCCCCAGCCGCCAGGCCACCACGTCCCCGCGTTCCCGGAGTCCCACGAAGAACCCCAGCGGGTCGCGGGCGAACGCCGGAAGGTTGCCGAGCCCGGGCAGCCGGGGCGGTCCGGGTACGACCGGCACGTCGGACAGGGCAGACCGGCCGGGCGGCGCCTCGCCGGCTCCCCGATCGGCGTCGCCTCCAGTGGTCATGAGATGCCTCCCCGATTCCCTGAGTCCCCGGGGTCCCCAGAGATGTCAACGGCCAAGCGCTCCAGCGGCGTTGGTCCTGCGCGGCGTGTACACGATCACTCCGGGGGTGGGAGTGTCAAGGCTCTTGAAGGACCCTTCGAGATAGTCCGGATCACGCATACCGGTACACCGTGGCGCTGGGCATCCTCTGACGCATGAGTGAGCCGCACTGCTCGAAGTGCTGTCCCGTCCAACCCCCCGCCCCCGCGACCCCCGACCCGCTCCCTTCCGGTGCGGTGGTGGGCGCGCTCCTCGTCGCCCTCGCGGTCGTCGGCGGATGGCTCGCGCTGGTGTGGGCCGGGGCGACGCTGTTCCCGGGGTGAGCCGGCCGCCAGGACCGGTCAAGGGGATCCGGCGGAAGACCGGAGCGGCGTGCCCGCCGGTGTGACGGCGGCGGGCCCTCGTAGGGTGGTCAGTCCACCGGCCAGGTGTGCGCCGGAGCGTTCAGGTGCATGTAGTCGATGTACTGCCGCGTCATCAGCCGCAGCGCCTCATGGTCGTCGACATGGCTGGTACCGGCGATCCGGTGGTACATCTCGGTCTGCCACACCGCACCGTTGCGGACGTTCACACACCGCTGCTCGATGATGCCGAGCAGCGGCTCCCGCCACGCCGCGTCCATACCGGACAGCTCGAGCCCCTGGTGCGCCATGGGCAGCAGCCGCCGCAGCACCAGCTCCGCCACCGGTACCTCACCCACTCCCGGCCAGTACAGCCGCGCGTCGATCCCCTGCCGGGCGGCCTCGTGCAGATTGTCCTCGGCCACCGAGAACGACATCCGCGACCACACCGGCCGGTCCTCCTCGACCAGCGCCCGCGTCAGTCCGTAGTAGAAGGCGCCGTTCGCCAGCACATCGGCCACCGTGGGCCCGGCCGGGAGCACCCGGTTCTCCACCCGCAGATGGGGACGGCCGCGGGTGACCGCGTACACCGGACGGTTCCAGCGGTAGATCGTCCCGTTGTGCAGGGTGAGCTCGCCCAACTCGGGGGTGTCGCCGTGGTCCAGGGTCTCCAGGGGTTCCTCGTCCTCGCACAGCGGGAGCAGCGCCGGGAAGTAGCGCACGTTCTCCTCGAAGAGATCGAAGACGCTGGTGATCCACCGTTCCCCGAACCACACCCTCGGGCGGACCCCCTGGACCTTGATCTCCTGCGGACGGGTGTCGGTGGCCTGCTCGAACAGCGGGATACGGGTCTCGCGCCAGAGCTCCTTGCCGAACAGGAACGGTGAGTTCGCCGCCAGGGCCACCTGCACCCCCGCGATCGCCTGCGCCGCGTTCCAGTACGGCGCGAACTCGTCCGGGGCCACCTGGAGATGGAACTGGGTGCTGGTGCAGGCGGCCTCCGGTGTGATCGTGTCCGCGTACGTCCTCAGCCGCTCCACGCCGTCGACCGAGATCCGCAGGTCCTCACCCCTGGCAGCGAACACCTGCTCGTTGAGGAGGCGGTAGCGGGGGTTCTCCGAAAGGGCCGCCTCGCCCACGTCGTGCTGCCGCAGAGTGGGCAGTATTCCCACCATGACCAGGTGCGCCCCGACGGCCGCAGCCCGCTCCTCGGCGTGGTTGAGGGCGTCCCGGATCTCCTTCTCCCAGGAGTCGGGGCCGCCGGCGGTCAGCTCACGAGGAGGGATGTTGATCTCCAGGTTGAACCGGCCGAGCTCGCTCGACCACGCGGAGTCCGCGATCGCCTCGAGCACGTCGGTGTTCCGCATGGTCGGTTCGGCGGCACCGTCCACCAGGTTCAGTTCGATTTCCAGACCCACCTGGGGCCGTTCGGCCTCGAAGCGTTCGTCCCGCAGCATCTGCGCGAACGCGTCGAGGCACTGCTGCATCTTGTTCCGGTATCGGCGGCGGTCATCACGGGTGAACACCAGCGCCGGGACATCGCGCCCCATCGGCCCTCCCGAGTCTCCTCGGCCGCGGTCCCCCCCGGGTCTCCAGCCTCCCACTCCCCGCGCGAACGGACCAGCGAAGCATCAGCGGGTGCCGCTGACCAGCCCGAAATGAGTGGTGAGGGATCGTGCCCCAGCCGGGCCCCCGCCCTGGCCGCCGCGGCCCGGATCAGGACCGCGCCACGGAGAAGCTGAGGCAGTTCGCGCCGTACACCACACCGTCCAGATGGCCCGGCGTCCCCGGGTCGTACTCCGCCGCGAGGTCGACCATCAGGAAGCCCGGGGGCTGCTCGATCCAGTAGGCGCCGCGCAGGGCGAGCTCACCGTCCAGGAAGGTCCCGCTCATCGCGAACGAGCCGCGCGGGACGAGCGGATTGGAGGGGTCGGGGAAGAAGCTGAAAACCGCCGACACGACGCCACCGCCGTCGTCCTCGATGGTCAGGGACAGCCCTGTGATCCCCTGATTGCAGACATAGGTGCCGAGCCAGCTTCCGGCCACCGCCTCGGCCCCGCCGTCCTCGGTACCCGCCTGCGACGGCGAGGCGGCTGAGGCAGTGGGGGAGACCGCGGGGGAAGCCTCGGGGGAAGCCGCGGGGGAGGGATCGTACGACTGGGACTCCGACGGAGCGGCCGAGGGGGAGACCGGTGCGGACGTGTGGGCCGCGATGCCGCCCGAGGCCGCTCCCGACGACGACCGCCCGGAGCCGGGGATGGCTCCTGCCTGCCAGGCGATGACTCCCACGGCCACCACAGCGACGGAGGACGCCGCGAGGGCAAGCCACCGCCGGCCCGGGGGAGAGCCCGGTGGGGCTCCGGGCACCGGCGCCGGGAACGATGCCGGATACGGCGCCCAGGCGGGTGGGGGAGTCGCGGGAAGAGCAGGCGGGGGAGTCGGCGGTGCGGCTGGAGGCACCGGTGCCCCGCCACCCGGCGGAGGCACGTCCGGTCGCACCGCGCCGCCGTGCGGCTCCCCGGATGCCGTGGTCATGGCGACGGTCCTGGCGTATTCGCGTACGGTCAGGGCCACCGGCTGCGGCAGCCACGCGGCATCCGTGAACACCATTGTCGTCCGCGCGGCTTCCGCCGATCCGGCCACCGCCGCCAGCACCTCCGCGACCGTCGGGCGGTCCCGGGGATCCTTGGCCAGGCAACGCGTCACGAGCGGACGCAGCCCCGTCGGCACGGAGTCCAGCTCGGGCTCGGCGTACACGATCCTGAACATCAGGCCCTGGGCCGAGCCCGAGCCGAACGGGCCCGTGCCCGACGCGGCGAAGGCCAGTACGGCACCGAGTGCGAACACATCGCATTCCGCGCCTGTGTGCGCACCCGTCAGCTGTTCGGGAGACATGAACCCAGGGGTGCCGATCACAGCGCCGGTACGCGTGATGGCGCTCAGCTCGCTGGCCACCGAAATACCGAAGTCGATCACCCTGGGGCCGTCCGCGGCCAGCAGCACATTGGAGGGCTTGAGATCGCGGTGGACCACACCGGCGGCGTGGATCACCTCCAGCGCCTCCGCCAGCCCTGCGGCAAGCGACATCAGCGGCGCCTCCGGCCAGGCTCCCGACCGTGCCACCGCCACGTCCAGGGAGACACCCGGCACATACGCGGTGGCCAGCCACGGCGGATGAGCCTCCGGGTCGGCGTCCACGACCCCTGCCGTGAACACGCCGTTGACCCTGCGGGCCGCCGCAACCTCGCGAGCGAACCGCTCCCGGAATTCGGCCCCCTCCGCCAGCTCGGGGCGGACCACCTTCACGGCCACCGCCCGCCCGCCTCGCGAGCGCCCCAGGAACACCCGTCCCATCCCGCCCGCCCCGAGCCGTGCCACCAGCCGGTACGGGCCCACTTCCCGCGGGTCCCCGGCCTCCAGCGGCTTCAGAGGCTCCATCCCCCACCCCCCCACATCCACGGCTGCGCACCGCGGATGCCTGACATGGTGCAGCAGGTAAGCGCTCACATGGGCAGTTATCAGGAAACACGGCCCCATGTACCTTCACGGCCCGCTCGCTACGCCTCCGACGGCGGACGCCACAGCGCATACGCACCGGCGCACGCCGCCAGCACCGCCACACACGCGGTGAAGACCAGGCCGGCGTCACGCAGTCCCAGCCACATCGCCATGGCGCCCACTCCCACCACCGGCACGGAGATGCCCGCGTAGGCGACGACGAAGAACGCCGAGATGGTCCCGCCGCGCTGGTCCGCCGGTGCGGCCCCGCCGACCAGCGTGAGTGCCCCGCGAAAGGCCAGTCCCTGACCCGTGCCCCCGCACAGCGCGCCCACGACGAGCAGCGGCAGCGAGGCGGCGATCAGCGACGAGGCCACCAGCAGCAGCCCGACGATGAGCACAGCGCACCCCACCGGCAGCGCCCGGCGCGCGCCGAACTTCCCGGTCAGGGACTGCCCGAGCGTCGAGGCGAGGAACACGGAGAACACCACGGCGCCCGAAACCGCCAGATTGTGCACCCCCAGGGTCTGCGCGGCGAAACTCGGCGCTACCGCCGTGAACAGTCCGAGCAGGGCGAATCCGGCGAAGGCAGCAGCGGCGGCGGGCGCGAACACCCCCGCGACCTCCGGCGGCACCCTGATCCCCTGCGGCTTCAGCGGCGGCAGGCGCTTCGTGTGCTCAACGGTCTCCGGCAGCAGCCAGGTGATCACGCCGCCCACCGCCACGAGAACCAGATGGACCAGGAACGGCAACACCAGCGGCCAGGGGGTGTACTCGGCCAGCAGTCCCGACAGCAGGGGCCCGCAGCCGAGACCGCCCATGTTGGCCGCGGTGGCGGCGAAGGCGGCCCGCGCCCGCCGCTCAGGGCCGGCCAGCTCGATGACCGCCGCGGTGGCCGCTCCGCTCAGCAGACCGGCCGCGAACCCCGAGAACAGCCGTCCCGCGAAGAGCAGTGGCAGCCCGCTCTCCAGCAGGAAACACCCGGCACTCGCGGCGGACAGAGCCATGGCACAGAGGATCACCGGCCGGCGGCCGACCTCGTCGGAGTAGTTCCCCGCGACCATCAGTACGGTGATCACCGCGATGGCGTACACCGCGAACACCACGGTCACCATCAGCTCGGAGAACCCGATCTGCTCCTGGTAGAGCCCGTACAGCGGAGTCGGCAGAGTCGTCCCGGCCATGCCGATGGCGAACACCGCCGCCGCCGCCGGATAGCCCGGACGCCGGTCACCGCGCGTCCTGCCCGTGCCACCGTGCAGCCTCACGCACATCACACCCCAGGCCCTGGTCCGACAGCGGAGCGTTCCGCATGACGTGACCAGGCTGGCACCGGCACGGTTCCCTGCCAGGCAGCCGCCCCGCCGCCAACGGAGAAGTCCACCGGAACACCGCTCCGGGAGCCGCTCAGGTCACGCCCAGGTCTGCGAGTAGTAGTCGCGGTAGTTCCTGCGTCCCTGGGCCGACTGGATCCAGCGGCTGGCGATCAGCAGGACCAGGCTCGTGATCACCACCGCGAGCCCGGGACCGACCGCGCCGAGAGGGCCCAGGCCGGATGCGAGCCCGGTGACGATGCCCGTGCCGCTGATCTCGCCCACCCCGCCGGTTCCCCCTGCCGCGGGCGGTCCGGGCACCGCGGGGGCGACCGTTTCGGGTCCCGGGGACGCGGTGTCACCCGGGTCTTCCGCGTTCCCCGGAGTCTGCGGGGCCGAACCGCTCCCGGCACCGGGACCACTCTGGCCCGCCAGGCTCACCCCGAGTGTCGCCATCGCCTCCGTCACCGGCTGGAAGTACGTGACGCCCCCGCTGGTGCAGTCCCCGTTGCCGCCCGATGTGACCCCCAGCGCCAGCCCCTGGGCCAGCAGCGGGCCCCCGCTGTCCCCGGGCTCCGCGCACACGGTGGTCTGGATGAGTCCGGTGACCGTTCCCTCGGGATAGTTGACCGTGGCGTTCAGCGCGGTCACCTGGCCCGTGCGCAGCCCTGTGGTGCTTCCGCTGCGGAAGACCTGCTGGCCCACGACGGGATCGGCGGCCCCGGTGATCCGTACTCCCTGGCCACCGCCGATCTCCACCACGTCGAGTCGCCCGGACGGCGCCCCGTCGTAGCGCACCAGGGAGAAGTCATCCCCGGGGAAGCTGGAGGCGGTGGTGCTGCCGAGTGCCCGATTGCCGCGGCGGTCGCCGAACCAGGCGGTGCCGACCGGGCCGCAGTGCCCGGCCGTCAGGATGTACGCGTCCTTGCCGTCGGTCACGTTGAACCCCGCGGAACAGCGGCTGGTGTCCGCGAAGATCGGAGCGGCGCCGTTCACCCGTGTGGTGAAGGTCCCCGCTGTCCGTTCCATCGTGACGAATCCGCCGATCCCCTGGGCGACTTCGGACATCCGCCCCCAGTCGTCCGCCGAGACCGTGCTGTCGGCCTGCATCATGATCTCGTTGGAACGGTAGTCGACCGCCCAGGCGGTGCCCGGCACCCGGGGCGCCGCCCGCAGCCGCTCGGTCGCCGCACTCAGCCGGTCCATGCTGTACCGCACGACCTTGGCCTCCGCCCCGGCCCGCCGTACCTCCGCCGCCGCGCCCGTGTCGGTCACGGCCACGACCCTGCGGCCCGCCGACCCCATCCAGGTGCCCGCGGTACGGGAGGTCCCCAGCCGGGTCATCGCGCGTACGGCGGGGTCAGCGCCCGGATCCGCGGCCCGGGTGGTGCCGGATCTGGTCTCCGCACCGCCTGAGGGCTCGCTCGCCACGGCGTTGGACACCATCAGCGAGCCGCAGACCAGCCCGCCGACGGCTGCCAGCCGGACGATCCGCTGGAGGGTCCGTCGTGCGTGCCTCATCCGCAGCCTCCATGCTCGTACTGACGCGACGTCACCATCGGTGCGCGACCCCGGATGCGGGGTCCCCCGTCTATACGCGCCGACGCGCCCCGCTGTTCACCGCGAACTACATGCTGTTCGGTGCGGGAGCGTCAGTGGCCTCAGGAGCCGTTGCCCACGGCCGACAGGAGCCGGGCGCAGCGCGCGCTCATGTCCTGCGCCGACTCGTCCGGGTGGGACACCCACCAGCCGACGAGGGCGCTGACGACCCCCGTCCACACATGCTTGAGGGCGTCGGCGTCGAGGGCGTCGTCGTTGCCGTGTCCGCGCAGCAGGGCCGCGGTGCCCGATGCCGCGAGGCCGTCGATGGTGTCGCGGTGACCACGGGCCGCGAGCCAGGGTTCGGAGTCCGCGGGCAGTGTGCGGTCGTACAGCACGAACCAGGCCCGCCGCTGGCCCCGCAAGGTCTCGAAGACCGCGGTGAGCACGGCGTGGGCCAGCCGGTCGTCCCCCGGTCCAGCGGACATGGCTGCGGTGACGGCCTCGACGAGGCGAGCGCCGATGCGGTCCACACAGGCGGTGGCGAGCCCGTCCTTCGACCCGAAGTAGCTGTAGAGCATCGGCTTGGTGACGCCCACGCTGCGGGCGATCTCGGCCATCGACGCCCCCGCGTGGCCGCGGCGGCCGAACTCCTCCATGGCCGCGGCGACGATCTGTTCCTCGCGCTGTGCGCGGGGCACACCTTTGGTGCCCGCTCCGCGCCGCGGACCCGTTGCGGTACTCATGGGAAGGAGTATACGTTCGGGTAACTTACCAAGAGGTAAATTACCGAGAGGTCATATCCCATGGTCGACCGTGCCCAAGCCGCCCCTGCCCCGGCGAACCGGTCCTGGTGGGGCTGGGGCTCCACCGACAAGGCGCTTCCCGACGCCGAATGCGCCGCGCTCGGCGCCCTGGTCCCGGGAGCCGCGGCCGAGCCGGTACAGGTACCCGACCTCCGTGCGGTCGAGCTGCCGAATCCGCGCGTCGCACCACCGTCCGCGCTCGCTCCGTTCGTGTCGGACGCCCCGGCCGACCGTGCGGGCCACACCTACGGCAAGGCGTACCGCGATATCGTCCGGGCGCTGCACGGAGACCTCTCACCGGCCCCCGACCAGGTCGCCTTCCCGCGCACCGAGCAGGACATCACCGACGTCCTCGACTGGGCGGCGGATGCCGATGTGGCCGTGGTTCCCTACGGGGCCGGCAGCTCCGTGGTCGGGGGAGTGGAATACCGCGACGCGGACCGCCATCGTGGCGTGGTGAGCCTGGACCTGTCCGGGCTGGACCGTGTGCTCGAGATCGACCGTGTCAGCCGCGCGGCACGGATCCAGGCCGGCGCCCTCGGCCCTCACCTCGAGGCGCAACTGCGGCCGCACGGGCTGACCCTGCGCCATTTCCCGCAGAGTTTCGAGTTCTCCACCCTGGGCGGCTGGCTGGCCACTCGCGCCGGGGGGCACTACGCCACTCTCTACACCCATGTCGACGATCTGGTGGAATCGCTGCGGGTGTTGACCCCCGTGGGGGTCAACGAGTCGCTGAGGCTGCCCGGTTCGGGAGCCGGCCCCTCGCCCGACCGGCTGTTCCTGGGCTCCGAAGGGACCCTTGGAGTGATCACCGAGGCATGGCTGCGACTCCAGGACCGGCCATGCCACAAGGCCTCGGCCACCGTGTCGTTCGACTCGTTCCCCGCGGCGATCGATGCCGTACGCGCCATCGCCCAGTCGGGCCTGCATCCTGCCAATTGCCGGCTCCTCGATCCGGGAGAGGCCGCACTCGCCGGAGTCGCCCGGGGCGGGGAGAGCGTGCTCGTGCTGGGCCTGGAGTCGGCGTACGCCCCCGTCGGCGACCGCCTCGCCGAACTGGTCACGCTCGCCTGCGACCACGGTGGCTCCCCCTCGCTGAAGGGCGCTGAGGCGGGCGCGGACACGGCGGCCGGCACCTGGCGTTCGGTGTTCCTGCGCATGCCGTACCTACGGGACGCCCTCGCCCGGATGAGCGTGATCAGCGAGACATTCGAAACGGCCTGCACCTGGGACCGCGCGGGTGAACTGTACGAGGCGGTACGCGGGCGCCTTGGCGAGGTCGCGCGTCGGGTGACCGGCGCCGAAGCCATGATCAACTGCCGCTTCACCCATGTCTATCCCGACGGTCCCGCGCCCTACTTCACCGTCATCGTGCCCGGACGCCGAGGCCACGAGGTCGCGATGTGGGACGAGATCAAGCAGGCGTCCATGGACGTACTCGGCGACCTCGGCGCGACCGTCACCCATCACCACGCCGTCGGCCGCGACCACCGCCCGGGATACGACCGCCAGCGTCCGGAACCGTTCGCTCACGCCCTGCGTGCCGCGAAGCGGGCCCTGGACCCCGCGGGCATCCTCAACCCCGGAGTGCTGATCGACCCCGCCGCAGCCTGAGCACCCGTCCGCCCCCGGTCCTGACGTCGTGGTCCACGGCCGCGTCCCCGCCGAAACGCACCCGGCCTCCCCCTTGGCCACTGCGGGCGGAGGCCGCGGCCCGTACCCCGTGTTCCCGGTCCCGTACTCCGCGTTCCGGAGCCGGGGGACGCGGCCGGATCACGTAGGCTCCGTGAATGGCCAAGTACTTCGACGTGCACCCCGAGAACCCGCAACGGCGCACCATCACCAGCGTGGCCGATCTGATCCGCTCCGGCGCTCTCGTCGCGTATCCGACGGACTCCTGTTTCGCGCTGGGATGCCGTGTGGGGGACCGGGACGGCCTCGCCCGGATCAGGTCCATCCGCGGTCTCGACGACCGTCACCACTTCACCCTCGTCTGCCAGAACTTCGCACAGCTGGGTCAGTTCGTACGACTCGACAACGACGTGTTCCGCGCGGTCAAGGCGGCGACGCCGGGCAGCTACACCTTCATCCTCCCCGGGACGAAGGAGGTGCCGCGCCAGCTCCTGCACCCGAAGAAGAAGACGGTCGGGGTTCGGATCCCGGACCATGTCGTCACCCAGACCCTGCTCGCGGAGCTCGGTGAGCCCCTGCTGTCCAGCACGCTGCTCCTGCCCGGCGAGGAGGAGCCGCTGACCCAGGGGTGGGAGATCAAGGAGCGTCTCGACCACGTGGTGGACGCCGTGCTCGATTCGGGCGACTGCGGCACGGAACCGACCACCGTCATCGACTTCTCCAGTGGCGAGCCCGAGATCGTACGCGAGGGAGCGGGCGACATCTCGCGCTTTGCCTGAGGGCTGTCCGCCCGTAGTCCCCAGCGGGGTGCCGTAACCGGCGTCGTGCGCCCGCTGGAGGCTTACGGGCCCCCCTGGCCGCTCGTTCTCGCGGAACCCGGGCCTCACAGGCCGAGGGAGATGGCCATACGGGTGAGCTCGGCGGTGGTGCTGATGTTGAGCTTGGCGCGGATGCGGCGGAGGTAGGCGTCGACCGTGTGGGTGGACAGCCCCATGTGGCGTGCCGTCTGGAAGTACGTGCGTCCCGCGGCGATGTGCCGGAGGGTCTCCTCTTCGCGTGGGGCCAGCGCGGGGGCAGGGTCCGCGGTCTCCGGTGTGGCGAGGGTGTGGCTCATGGCTGGTCCTCTGGTGTGTGTCCGTGTCGCCCGGTCTTCGCTGCTCGCACCCTCGGAAGCAGAGATCCATGACCGACATGTTCTTTATGTCTCTTTTAGAAGGTTGTCCTCGCTACTTCATGGCGGTGTCCGCCGACTGTCACAGGAGTGTCACCAGAGGCCGCCCAGGAGTGTCCGGATATGCGCGTACGGTGAGACCCGCAGGTCGCGCGGATGGCCTCGGTGCGCTGGAGCCCTGGGCGGCATCGCACGGGGGGTCACGGCGGCGGTTCCGCTCAGGTGGGCCGCAGAGCCTCGGTCCGGGTCGCGGGGACCAGGTCCCACCACCAGGAGATGGCCGGGATGTCCAGGGGGTCGGTGCTGCTGTCGGTCGGGGTGTCGGTGAAGGTCGCGGACAAGGCCGCCGGGTCGTCGGGTGTGGTGTACCGCAGGGAGCTCACGCTCCAGTCCTGGGTCGCCCGGATGAAGGCGGCGAGGCTGCGCAGGTACTGCCGCACCTGCGGGCTGCCCTCGTCCTCCAGCTTGGCCCGCAGGCTCATGAAGAGGCACATCGCCCGGTCGCGCTGGGCTATCGCCCTGGTCAGTGCCTCGTCCCGGCTCAGGCCGTACTCGTGCTCGAGCACGCGGATGTTGTTGAGGTAGTAGTGCGTCCCGCGGCTTTCCTTGTGGTGGGAGTAGATGTCGTTGTCCCATGTGGTGATGAACGAGGTCATCTCCGCGGCGGCCCGCACCGCCCGGCTGTCCCGCTCGTACGGCTGGAGTTCGTATCCGTGCCCGATCTCGAGGAAGGGCTGCACCACCGATGTGGCCCCGTCGTACAGGCGCATCAGCGTGTAGTCGTTCAGGTCGGGGACCCTGCTCGCGGCCCGGTTCTCCGCTTCCCACACCACGGCGAAGAAGTACTCGCGAAGGGTGTCCACCCATCGTCCGACCTGAAGGGGGGTCGCGCAGCGGGAAAGCCTGAGCGTCAGGTCCCGCAGTGACTCCGCCAGGGGGTCGTCCGTGAGCATCGGCGCCTCCGGATTCTGCGCGATACGCAGCAGCCTCTGGAGTGCCGCCGCCAGCTCGCCCGGCTTGCTGCCGAGTGCGCCTTCCTCGCAGTAGCCGTCGTCCACGCCGAAGAGCCAGATGACGAAATCGGAGAGGATCGAGACGACCTCCTCCTCACCTTCGGGGAGGATGCGCGCAGCGAACACGCCGATGTCCTGGGTCACGAGGCGGCTGCGCCACTCCTTGGAGCCGATGTCGAAGGAATCCGCCCATGCCGCGGTCCGAGCGTCGATGGCGGCGTAGCTCGGATGTATCGCGGGCGGGATCGGCGCGTAGATCGGGGGTACCACCAGTGCAGGCTTCACTCTTGAGTCCCTTTCAGTTCGTCTTCGCCCCGGGTACTCGCCGCGGGCGTGTACGGATCATGGCCGGAACCGCACGCTGAGTGATCAACTAGGCCGCATCGTAATTGACTGGAAGTCAGCGCTCCAAGCCCTCGTCGGAGGCTGCCTGGGATTCACAGGAAATGAACCCTGTCGCCCCTGTCGCCCGTGATGCCCGTGTCACTCAAGCCACTTGGGTCACTTCGGGTCGCTGATGTCCCCTGCGTCACTCGTGTTACCCGTGTCGTCCGTGCCGCGCACGCACCGCGGGGGGAGTGACCGGCCGGGGTCGAGGAACATCTGGACTGCCCGTAGCGCTTTGGCTCCGCGGACTCCGAAGCGAGCGCACCACGCGCCACTGACCAGCGCATGAAGCTCAGTTCGGCACGGCCGTAGCGACGACGGGGACCTGTGGCGACCGGTAGAACTCCTGCCGAGCGCGTAGCGCCCACGCGGCTCGTCGCGCACCCGCGCCACCTGCTGCTCCGCGCCTGAGGCCGCGTCAGTCACGGCTGCCTGACCGGTTCGATGCCCGTCACACCTCGATGTGCGAGCCCATGTTGACCGTCTGGTCGCGGGGCAGGCCGAAGTACTCGGCGGCGTCCGCCGTGATGTAGGAGGTGGCGATGAACAGTCGCTTGCGCCAGGTCGCCATCGTCGGTGACTTCCCGCGCCGGAGCTCGATCTTCGACAGGAAGTAGGAGGCCTGGTCGAGGCGCAACGGGCCCTCGGTCAAGGCCGGGTCGACCAGTGCCAGCGCACCGGGCACATCCGGCGTCTCCATGTAACCGAACCGGGCGGTGACATGGATGATCCCGTCGTCGCCGTAGCCGAGGTCGTCGACCGTGATCCGCTGGTCGTCCGGGACCCGGGGCACGGGTTCGGTGAGGAGCGACAGGATCACGACCTGCTCGTGGCGTACGTGGTTGTGCTCGACGTTCGCGCGCAGGGCGAGGGGTGCGGTCTGCTTGCCGCGGTTGAGGAACACGGATGTACCGGGGACGCGGAGCGTCCACGCCTCCCCGCTGCGCAGCTGCTCCACGAACTCGGGCAGCGAGCCTTCGCGTCGTTCGCGCTCCTCGGTGACGAGCGCACGGCCACGCTGCCACGTGGTCATCACGGTGAACGCGACGAGGCCGATGAGCAGCGGGATCCACGCCCCGTGGACCAGCTTGGTCAGGTTCGCGGCCACGAACAGCAGGTCCACGACCAGCAGAACCGTGGCGCCCGTGCCGATCAGCCACAGCGATGTGCCCCACTTCGCCCGGGCGACGTAGAAGTACAGCAGGGTGGTCATGGTGATGGTCCCGACCACGGCCATTCCATACGCGTACGCCAGCGCCCCGGAACTGCGGAACGCGAAGACGAGGGTGAGCACCGAGACCATCAGCAGCCAGTTGATCCACGGCACGTAGATCTGGCCGATGGCGGACTCGGAGGTATGCGCGATCCGCAGTCTGGGCAGGTAGCCCAGCTGGGCCGCCTGGGAGGTGACCGAGTACGCGCCGGTGATCACCGCCTGCGCGGCGATCACGGTGGCGGCCGTGGCCAGCAGCACCATCGGCAGCCGCCCCCAGTCCGGCACGAGCAGGAAGAACGGGCTGCTGACATTGGCCGGATCGGCCAGGATCAGGGCGCCCTGGCCGAGATAGCTGAGCATGCAGGCGGGAAATACCAGGAACAGCCAGCCGCGGGTGATCGGCCTGCGCCCGAAGTGCCCCATGTCCGCGTACAGCGCCTCGGCACCGGTGACTGCCAGCACGACTCCGGCCAGTGCGAAGAAGGCGATGCCGAAGTGGCCGGCCAGGAAGCCCAGCGCATAACTCGGGGACAGCGCCTTGAGGATCTCCGGGTGGTCGACGATGCCGCTCACCCCGCACGCTCCGATGGCGAGGAACCAGGCGATCATCACGGGCCCGAAGACCCGGCCGACCGCCGCTGTTCCCCTGCGCTGTACCAGGAACAGCACCACGATGATCACCGCGGTGATCGGCACGACCAGCTCCTCCAGCGACGGCTGGACCACCTTGAGCCCCTCGACCGCGGACAGTACCGAGATCGCCGGGGTGATCATGCTGTCGCCGAAGAACAGCGAGGCTCCGAAGATGCCCAGCGCCGCCAGCACGCCCGCGCCTCGCCGTCCGCGCTGGGCGTTCCACCGCCGCAGCAGGGTGATCAGAGCCATGATGCCGCCCTCACCGTCGTTGTCGGCGTGCATCGCCAGCACGACGTAGGTGATCATGACGATGATCACGACCGCCCAGAAGACCAGGGAGACGACCCCGTAGACGTTCGCCGTGCTGACCGGAACGGGATGCGGGTCGCTCGGGTTGAACACGGTCTGGAGGGTGTAGATCGGGCTGGTCCCGATATCGCCGAACACCACGCCGAGCGCACCGATCACCAGCGCGAGACGCACCGTGTCACGCGCGCCAGGACCATGACCCGCCGACGGCTGCGCTGCCGATCCGTCATCCGGACCGGTGCGGTGCCGGCGATCGCTCACGTCGGTCCTCCTCAGCGCGGGCGGGAGCGCAGGCCGGCTGCCCGGCCTGTCGCGCCGGACGATACCGGTCCGTCGCGCGACAGCCCGGCGAACCACCCGCCGACGTGCCGGGATTCGGCGCGATGCGTCAGCGTTCCCCCGGCCCGCTGAGCCATTGGGTGACCACGGCGTCGATGAACCGGTCGGTGACCTCCAGGCCTTCGACGATGAGACGGAAGAGCACGGGAGAGGTCAGCAGCGCGTACTCATCGGCGGTGACCTGCCGCCCGGAGGGTTCCAGCAGGGTGTTGAAGGCCGCGTGCCGGTTCTCGACGATCCGGGCCAGAGCCTGCGCGCTGTCGGGGTCGTAGTCGGTCTGCGCGATGACGGCGAGCACGGCGGCGCGGGTGGGCCGGTCGCTGAGCCCGGCGCGCAGGCTGGTGAGCCATTCCTTGGCGACGGTCCGCACATCGGTGCCGGGTGCGGGGTAGCCCACGTCGGGGCCTTCCAGCAGCAGGTCGGACAGTAGGCTCGCGCGGCTTGGCCAGTGCCGGTAGAGGGTCTGCCTGGTGACGTCGGCGCGCTCGGCCAGCAGTGCGTAGGTCAGTCCTGCGGGGCCGGCCTCGGGCAGGAGGTCGCGGGCGACCGCCAGGACGCGGGCGCGGGTGCGCTGGACCCGTGGGTTGCTCAGTTCCGGGCGGCGCCGGTGGTTCGACATGCGGTGATCATACGCGCGTAAATCATCCGGCCTGAGTGATTGATGCGGGCCGTACCTCGGGGCTTATGGCGCAAATCATACGCCATGTGTGATAGACAGGTGGCTGTAATCATACGACCTGGATGATTAATATCGGAGAGGGAGCCCGACATGAAGCGACTGCAGTACCGGCACCGCGGCGGACCGGATGTGCTCGAATGGGCCGAAGTCGACGAGCCCACGGCCGGTCCGAAGGAGATCGTGGTCGAGGTCAGGGCCGCGTCGATCAACCCGACCGACATCAAGATGCGCACGGGCGAGCTGGGTGTGGCAAATCTGTTCGAGCCATCCCCGAAGGGCATGGGGCTCGACTTCGCGGGCATCGTCCGCGCCGTCGGCCCGGAGGTGTCGACCCTCGTACCCGGCGATGCGGTGACGGGCCTCTCCGCCCCGCGCTCCCGGAGCTTCGCGGACCTCGTCAAGGTGAAGCACGACAAGGTGCGCCGTGTCCCCGACGGCCTGGACTTCGCCGAAGCCAGCACCCTTCCCATGGGTGCTGCCACCGGCGCCAAGGTGGCCGCCAAGTATCTGACGCCCCGCCACGGCCAGACAGACCACCGCGTCGCCGTCCTCGGCGCCGGCGGCGGAATCGGGCTCTACGCCGTCCAGTTCGCGCGCGACACGGGTGCGCTCGTGACGGCCGTCGCCGGCGGCCCGGCAGCCAACACGCTCCGCTCGTTCGGACTCGACGAGGTCCTCGACTACCGGACGCAGACCCTTGCCGGAAGCGGCAGGCGCTTCGACACCGTCATCGACCTGTCGGACCGGTACATGTACCGCGATGTCGAAGCCGCGCTCTCCCGGAAGGGCTGCTTCCGCACCATGACACCCGGTCTCGGACACCTCGGGGCCCTGGTGACGAAGCGGCGCGCACGGCCCGCGTTCGCAATAGCCGACACGGGCGGGCTCGACCGGGCCATCGAGGCCGTCGGCAGGAAGCGACTGGTCGCCGGCGTCGGCGCCACCTTCGCGATGGGGGACGCCATCGACGTGCTGCGCGACTACGAGGAAGGTCGCCTCAAGGTCGTCGGCAAGGTCGTCCTCACCCGCCCCTAGTTCGGCGCTGAAGCCGCTGGCGCCGTGCCGGTGAAAGGGAGCCGTCGTCCCGCGGGGAGCAAGCCATGCGCAGCTCACGACGGCTCGGCCGCGCGCTCGCCGCAGCAGCTCTCGTCGGCAGTGCGAGCGCCATCGGAGCGGGCACCGTGACGGCGACGCCGCGCCCCGCCGTCACGGTCGAGGAGTGCGGCGCACTCGCCGCATCGGTGAAGGGCCGTCAGGCCGACCCCGGCGTCGGATGGTGAGCGTCGCCGCAGCGGGTGCGCTGATGCTCAGTCCGCCGGTGGCCTTCACCTCGGACACGACCACCGTGTCCGCCGAGTCCTCGCCGTCTCCTGCGGGCTGCCCGGCGTGGGCCGGCGTGGGCGCGATCAGCGCAGGATGGCGTACGGCGCGCCCGCGAGAAGAATGGGCCGCCGGGCGGACATCCGCATACCGTCAGTTCGTACCATGAGGCAACCGTATGGCCAAGGCCCTGCGGCCCTCATCCTGTACACCGCCGCATGGACGGCACACCGTCATCCGGGTCCAAGCGTGCTCAGCCCGCCATGGTCTTCGCCCACTCCCGGTCCACCGTCAGCCTGGCCTTCTCCAGTTGGGCGTCCGTGGGGAACTGCGGCTCCCCTTCGACCGTCGGCAGTCTCGCCGCTGAGGCTTCGTCAAGGGTGCCGTCCTCGCGCATGGCCTCCATCAGCACCGGGCGGGCGTAACCACCGAGCCTGAGGTTCTGGCCCGCCACACTGAAGAGGTACTCCAGCCAAAGCCGGGCCGCCGCCGGGTGTGGGGCGTTCCTGTTGACGGCCAGGGCGTAGTACTGGGCGAAGCTTCCGTCGAAGGGGATGGAGACCCGCCAGTCCACTCCCTTGTCGCGGAACTGGTCCGCGTAGTCGAGATTGATGTAGTCCCAGTCGATGCTGATGGGCGTTCTGCCGGTCTGCACCGCGGTCGATGTGGACTCGGCGGGATTGAAGTTGCCCCGCTCCTTGAGCTCGGCGAAGAAGTCGAGCCCGGGCTGGATGTCGTCGAACGACCCTCCGTTCGCGAGGGCGGCCGCGTACACACCGGCGAATGCGGTGTTGGAACGGGTGGGGTCACCGTCCAGCGAGACCTTCCCCTTGTACCGGGGATCCAGCAGGTCGGCGAAGGTCTGGGGGCAGGGGTTGACCCGGGTGGCGTCGCACCCGATGGAGATATAGCCGCCGTAGTTGTTGGACCAGCGGGCCTCACCGTCCCTCTGGCTGGCCGGGATCGAGTCGTACGCGGCGACCCGGTACGGCGCCAGCAGCCTCTGCCGGGCCGCAGTCCGGGCGAAGGTGTCCCCCACATCGATGACGTCGGGGGCGTCGGCGCGCTTCCCGCCCTTCTTGATGGCGTCGATCTCGTCCTGGCTGGAGGCCTCGGGATCGGCGACCGCGACCTTGATCCCGTACTTCTCCTCGAAGCCGTCGATCAGGCCGCCGTAGTTGGCCCAGTCGCGCGGCAGCGCGATGGTGTTCAGCGCACCCTCCCGCTTCGCCGCGGCGACCAGCGCGTTCATTCCCCCCGCCTCCGACGCCGAGGTGGCGACCGCGGGCTTCACGGGCCCGGACTGCGGTGCCTCGGTGCAGCCGCTCGCGAGCAGCAGACCGAGGCACCCCGCGGCCACGGCCGATCGAACGCAAGATGCGGTCACGATTGCTCCAGGACACGGGCGCCGGGAAACGGAGGGGACGGAGAACGTGCGACTCCGCAGGCGAGGCACGGTGGTCCGGCCGCGCCGGGGGAGCGGAAACGCGCTCACTTCACGATTGTCCCTCACCGTCCTGTGCCGACCTGCTCTCCGCCTGGGCCGCCAAGCGGCTCCACCTCGTCGAACAGGAAATCGGCGAGTCCGTCCGCCGATGGGCCGGCGCCGCCGTGGAGGGACAGCTCCGCCCAGATGACCTTGCCGGTCGGGGTATAGCGGGTACCCCACCGTTCGGCGAACTGGGCCACCAGGAAGAGCCCGCGACCGCCCTCGTCGGTGACCGTGGCCCGCCGCAGCCGCGGTGAGGTACTGCTGCCGTCGGAGACCTCACAGATCAGGGCCCGGTCGCGGAGGAGCCGCACCGTGATGGGATCGGTGCCGTAGGTGACGGCGTTGGTGATCAGCTCGCTGAGGACGAGTTCGGCGGCGAAATCGATCTGTTCGAGGCCCCACGCCCGGATCCGGCGTACGCAGTCGGCGCGGACCGGGCTCACCGCCGCCGGGTCGCGGGCCACCGTCCATTCCGCGATCCGGGAGGGGGTGAGCCGGTGGGTACGGGCCACCAGCAGCGCGATGTCGTCCCTGTGCTGGTCGGGCATCATGGCGCCGATGACCGCCGCGCAGGTGGCTTCCGGGGAGCGGTCGGGCCCCGTCAGCGCGTCGCGCAGAGCCACGAGACCGTCGTCCAGGTCGCGTCCCCGGTCCTCGATCAACCCATCGGTGTAGAGCACCAGTCGTGACCCCTCGGACACGGCAAGCTCGGCACTCTCCACGGGCATCGAGGCCCCGAGGCCCAGCGGCGGGGAGACCGGTAGCTGCAGGAATTCCACCCTCCCGTCGGGGTGGACCACCGCAGGTCCGGGATGGCCCGCGGTGGCGACCGTCAACTGCCCCGATGCGGGGTCGTAGACGGCGTACAGACAGGTCGCACCGGTGATCCCCAGCCCCTCGCCGTCGTCGGACTCGTCGATGTCGATCTGGGCCACGAGCTCGTCCATGTGCCCCAGCAACTCCTCCGGCGGGATGTCCAGGACGGAGAAGTTGTGCACGGCGGTGCGCAGCCGCCCCATGGTGGCTGCCGCGTGCACACCGTGCCCCACGACGTCACCGACGACCAGGGCGACCCGGGCGCCGGACAGCGGGATGACGTCGAACCAGTCCCCGCCCACGCCGGCCCTGGCGGGCAGATAGCGGTAGGCCACCTTCAGGGCCGACTGCTCCGGCACCCCGCTGGGCAGCAGACTGCGCTGGAGCGCGACTGCCGTGGTGTGCTCGCGGGTGTAGCGGCGCGCGTTGTCGATGCACACCGCCGCCCGGGCGGTCAGCTCCTCCGCGAAGGCCACGTCCTCCTCGTCGAACGGCGCGGAGGCCTCCGACCGCCAGTAGTGGGCCGTTCCGAGCACCACCCCACGTGCCTGCAACGGCACCACGACCAGGGAATGGACTCCGTGCTCCAGGATCCGGCGGGCCCGCTCGGGGTTCTGGGCCTGCCAGCCCTGGGAGACACTCAGGTCCTCCACCAGGACTGCCCGTCCGTCCGCCGCGCCTGCCGCCGTGGGAGTGGAGCTGACGAACCGGATCAGCGTGCCGGCCGGGTACAGGAGATCGTCCCGCTCCAGGCCCACGACGGCGGTACGGCGCATCTCGGTGCTCGCTCCGGACGGCTCCTCGCCGTGCAGGACCGGCTCCAGCAGTTCGACGGATACGACGTCGGCGAAATGGGGGACCGCGACCTCCGCGAGTTCCCGGGCGGTGCGGGTGACGTCCAGGGTGGTCCCGATCCGCACTCCGGCGTCGTACAGCAGTTGGAGCCGCTCGCGGGCGGTCTCCGCCCGGCCGGCGAGGGACTGGAGCTCGGTGGTGTCCCGCAGCGTCACCACCCTGCTCGCCGGACCCTCCGGTTCGGCGAACCGCTTGTTGACGGCGAGGAGCCGGTCGCCCGCCAGATGCACCTCGTCGGTGGCCGGGAGATCGGATGTCAGCAGCTCGGCGAGTTCGGCGCTCAGCCCCAGCGTGCTGACGGGGCGGTGCTCCGCGTCCGCCGGCAGGTCCAGGAGGCGGCGGGTCTCGTCGTTGGCCAGCAGCAGCCGGCCGTCGGCCCCGACGATCAGCACTCCTTCCCGTACGGCGTGGAGTACCGCGTCATGGTGTTCGTACATCCGGGTCATCTCGGCCGGGCCCAGACCGTGGGTCTGCCTCCGCAGACGGCGGCTCACCAGTGCCGATCCGCCCGCGGCCAGCGCGACCGACCCGATGGCGACCCCGAACAGGACCGGCAGCTGCTGGTTCACCCGGTCCTGCACCTTCCCCACCGTCACGACGGAGGAGACGATGGCGACGACCGAACCCCGGCCGTCCCTGACGGGCACGGCCGAGATCACGGAGAGCCCGAGCGTCCCCTGGAAGGTCTTGGTGAACGTCTTTCCCGTGGCCGCTTCCGCGTAGGGGCCGATGACGTGCTTGCCGATCTGGTCCGGATCACTGTGGGTCAGGGCGATTCCGTCCCTCTGGTAGACGATGATCGCGTCGACGCCGGCGGCCTTGCGGACCGCCTCGGCGCTTGGTTGCAGCACCGCGCTGGGGTCGGGACTCTCCAGTGTGGCGAGAAGCCCCGGGGAGTGCGCGAAGGTCTGGGCCGCGGTGAGTGTCCGCTGCCGGGCGTCCTCCGTGCTGTGGTGGCCCGCCTGTACGACGAGGGCCACCAGCGCCGTGGCGACGACCAGCACCACCACACCCAGCTGGAGCAGGAACACCTGGCCTGCGAGGCTGCGTACATCCAGCAGGGACCGCAGGCGCCGCAGCGACCGCCGCATGCTCCACCCGGACGCATGGTCGCCCCTGGGTGGTTTCGGCGGTTCATCCCTGATCTGCCCCGAAGAATCACGCACAGGGCATTTCTATCGTTCCCGACCGCCGATCGCGGTCCGATCCAGGCGACGGGCCAACGGATTTCTGGCCGCGGGAGCGTGTCAGTGACGCTGGCTACGGTGGGGCGCATGATCGAAGCCGAAGACATCCGCCGAATCGCCCTGTCGCTTCCCGCGACAACGGAGAAAGAGGCGTGGGACATGCCCACATTCCGCGTGGCCGGGAAGATGTACATCACCATTCCGGATGATCAGACGTCGTTCGCCGTGCGCTGTCCCAGACACGAGCGCACAGAGCTCATCGCCGCCGAGCCGGACAAGTTCTGGGTGCCACCGCACGAGGCGAGCTCGGCCTGGGTGCGGGTGCGGCTCGCCGCACTCGAGGACCTGGACGAGCTGCGCGACATCCTCGTCGACTCCTGGAGGCAGGCGGCGCCGGACCGGCTGGCCGAGGAGCACCCCGGCCTGCGGCCCGGCGCCGCGGGCGCATGAGTCGGTCGCTCAATGGCGACCTCACGTCTCTTGCCGCTCAGCGGGTCCTGAGCGGTTCGGCCACGCCCTGCGTGGGCGCGGGGAACCACGCGATCAGCCATGACGGACCCGCAGACGACGCGCCCGATTGCCGGCAGAGCGCCTAATCCTTGATGTCCACATGCATGTTGAAGGTCCGTCCGGCGATCTTCACGAGCAGGTTGCCCTGAGTGTCCCGGCGCGCGAGAGTGTCGCCCACCGAACCCTTGCCCGCCTTCTGCTTGTCCTGCGGCGGGAAGCTGTGGAAGTTGGTGAACATGCCGTCGCCGGTGGCGTACTCGCCCGCCACCGTCCAGTCCTTGCGCAGCTGGGCGAACTCGGTGCGGGTCATCGCCTTGGAGAAGCCGAGGTTGACCCGCTGCCCGCCCAGGTAGGCGTCGGCACACTGCTGGAGGATGTTCGGCACCAGCGTCTTCGCCAGCTCGTCGGCGCGCTCCACGAGGGAGAGCAGGTCGTCCTCGTCGGCGTCCAGCTTGCTCTTGCGCCCCTGCTTGGCGGTCTCGGCGAGCAGGGCCACCTGATCCGTGTCGATGGTGCGGTAGGCCTCGTCGTAGCCGTACTCCTTGTCGCAGGCGATGCGGACCGTGGTAGCCCATCGCTCGTCGCTCATCCACTCCCGGTCGAAGTGGCTCGCCTTGCAGTAGGCGATGAGGTCGGTCTCGGCTTCCGTCGCGTCCTTGGCGTAGGTCCCCTTGGGCACAGTCGCTCCCCTCGTCTTGTGACCGACGCACCGCCCGGAGCGGACGGCGACGTCCACCGTCCCATCCGGTACGGCGCATGTCAGCCGGTTCTTCGCATTCCGTACCTCTGAGGCAGATGAGGCACAAGACACGCTCAGTCAGGAACTGGTGAGTGGCGGAGCATACGTTCGGATCCCCCGGGCAAGCGCAATACATCCGAGTCATATGTTTGAAGGCTCGTCAGAATGGTCACCCGGGCCGTGAGGTGGATCTCATGAACACCCAAGAGGAAAAGGGCAATAAGGCCCCCGAGAAGCGAATGGATGTCTCCAGTGCCTTGCGCTGCGCCTCCGGCCAGCTCGCGGAACTGCTCCGGTGTGAGCCGGGTACGGTTTCCGCGATGAAGGCCACGGACGACGGCTGGTGTGCCGATGTCGAAGTGGTCGAACTCGAAAGAGTTCCCGACACCATGAGCGTGATGGCTTCCTATCGCGTTTCCCTCGATGCCGACGGCAATCTCATCGGCTACGAACGCCTGCGGCGGTATGCGAGAGGCCAGATCGACCGACGCTGAGCATCCGAAAAGAGTTGCGCCGAAAGGAGTTTCATCATGACGATCGTCCAGCAGAGCCCCACACCCAGCAGTTCCGGCGGCGGCTCCGGGAATCTCTATGATGTCCTGGAGCTCATACTCGACCGCGGACTGGTCATCGATGCGTTCGTCCGCGTCTCGCTGGTCGGCATCGAAATCCTGAAGATAGACGTGCGGGTCGTCGTCGCCAGTGTCGACACGTATCTGCGCTTCGCCGAAGCCTGCAATCGGCTGGACCTGGAGTCGGGCCGCAAGGCACCCAGTCAGCTCACCGACCTGGTCGGCGACATGACGGAGAGCGGAGCGAAGGGTAAGTCGAAAGGCGCGCTGAGCGGCGCCGTCGAGGCGTTCACCGATTCGCTGCAGGGCAGGAGCGAGGAATCCGAGGAGCAGCCGCGAAAGCGCCCCGCCCGTAAGTCCGCGTCGAGTCGCCAGTCGGCGCAGAGCAAGGGCGAGTGAGCCATGGCCACCTACGTGTACGCCATCACGCACGCCCACCATCCCCTGCGCCTGGAAGATGTCGAGGGCATCGGGAAGCCGCCGCTGCCGCTGCGCACCGTCACCACGAAGCACCTGGCCGCGGTGGTCAGTGAAGCGCCGCCCGGGCTGCGGGCCAAGCGCCGTGATGTCCTGGCACACCAGGCCGTGATCGAGCGGTTGATGCGCGACGGTGCGACGCTGCCGATGCGCTTCGGACTGGTCGGACCCGATGACGAGCAGGTGGCGGCCGTTCTCGAGCAACAGCGCGAGACCTACGGCGAACGCCTCTCAGAGCTCTCCGGACACGTGGAGTTCAATCTCAAGGCCACCCGCGACGAGGATGACCTGCTGCGGGAGATCATGAGGGACTCGGAGGAGATCCGGCGGCTCAACGAGCGCGGTCGGACCGATTCCGCGCGGCACGACGAGCGGGTCGCGCTCGGCGAGATGGTTGCCCAGGAAGTGGCGGCACGCCAGGAGCGGGAGGCCGCTGAGCTGGTGGGCAGGCTCGGCCCGTCGGCGGCCCGCACCGCGCTCGGGGAACCCACCGGGAGCCACTTCCTCAACGCGTCGTTCCTCATCGACGGCGAGACAGCGGCTGCCTTCTCACGCGCTGTGCAGGAGGAGGCAGGGCGGCTCGGGGACGCCTACACCCTCACGCTGACCGGTCCGCTGCCGCCGTACAGCTTCGTCTGACCATTCGCCGACCCTCTTCCGCAGACCGACCGAAGGCATCCGAGATGGGCCTCATCACCGGCATCCTGACGCTGCCGCTCGCTCCTGTCCGGGGCACGGCATGGGTTCTCGACCAGGTGGTCCTGGCCGCCGAGCGCGAGTACCACGACCCGGCGCCGGTGCGGAGCGCACTCGCCGCACTGGAGCAGGACCTGATCGCCGGACGGATCACAGACGAAGAGTTCGACCGGCGGGAGGACGAGCTTCTCGACCGGCTCGACGCGATATCCGAGCACCGGAGTGTGAGGTGGACGAGCACATGACGACCAACATCAAGATAGGCGTGGCACTGGTCGGTGGCTACTTCCTGGGCAGGACACGCAAGGCCAAGATGGCGATCGGCCTGGGCATGTTCCTCGCCGGAAGGAAACTGAACCTCGACCCCAGGCACATCGGCAAGCAACTTGCCAACTCGTCGGTCCTGGGACCTCTCAACGACCAGGTCCGCCGCGAGCTGTTCGAGGCCACGCGGGCGGCCGCGACCACCGCCCTCACCGAGCGAGCGACGAGCCTCGCGGACTCCCTCCACCAGCGCACGCTGGAACTCGACCAGGGGGATGGGACGGAGGCCGAGGACACGCCCGCGGATGACGAGGAGGCTCTCCCGGTGGCGAAGAAGAAGGCCGCAACCCGTACTCGTTCGGCGTCCGGCGGTACCCAGAAGAAGACCACCGCCGCGCGCAAGCGCAGCAGTGCCCCTCGCCGGTCCACATCCGCGGCGGGCCGCAAGAGCCGGGGTGAGGCCAATGACTGACTCAATGCTGAGCAGGATCAAGGACGACATCGGCCGCAGCCCGGAAGCCGATCGGCTCAAGGAAGAGCTCCGGGACTATCTGACCGCCCGAGCCCAGCACGCGGTGACGAATCTGGGTCATCGCCTCGGTGAGGGTGTGTCCCAGCTGGCCCAACCGGGGCACGGCTCGGGAATGCTGGCCAAGAGCGTGGCCAAGGGCGGCAAAGCGCTCCGCGACGGCAGGACACCCGGTCAGGCCATGGTGACCGCGGGAGCGTCGCATCTGAAGGACACCCTCAAGGAGAAGGTCAGGAGTCTGTTCGGCAAGGGGCGCAAGAGCGGCGGTGGCAAGTCGAAGAGCGTCACCATCGTCGAGGACATCGACGTGGGTGTCCCGGCGCGGGAAGCGTATGACCAGTGGACCCAGTTCCAGGAGTTCAGCACTTTCGCCAAGGGCGTCGTGAGTGTCGAGAAGGCGGACGACACGACCAGCAACTGGAAGGTGAAGGTCGCCAAGTCCACACGCAGCTGGAAGGCGAACGTCACCGAGCAGGTACCCGACGAACGCATCGCCTGGACCACGGAGGGAGCCAAGGGCACGGTCAAAGGCGTGGTGACCTTCCACGGCATCACGGACGACCTGACGCGGGTCCTCCTGGTCCTCGAGTACTTCCCCAAGGGCCTCTTCGAGAAGACGGGCAACATCTGGCGCGCCCAGGGCCGTCGTGCGCGCCTGGATCTCAAGCTCTACCGCAAGTTCATCATGATGCGGGGCGAGGCCACCGACGGCTGGCGCGGCGAGATCCGGGACGGCGAGGTCGTCGTCGAGCATGAGGACGCCGTTGAGCGGGAAGCCGAGAACGAGTACGCCGCCGAGGACGAGGACGATGCTGAGCGCGACTCCGAGGACCCTGGAGAGGAAGAGCGCGACGAAGCCCACGACGAGGAAGTCCCGGACGAGGAGCTGCCCGAGGAGGAGCTGGCGGACGACGATCTCGACTACGAGGACGCCGAGGACGCCGACGAAGCGGACGAGTTCCTGGATGACGACGACGCGGTCGACGACGAAGACGCGGCAGAGGAGGAACCACCCGCCCGCCGCCGTACTGCCTCGGCCCGCCACTGACGGCGGGCACAGACCGCACACAGAGGTGAGAACATGACCCAACCACTCGCCGGCCGCGCGAGCGTTCCGCTTCACGGCCAGCAAGGCTCATCAGCCAACCTCGCCGACATCCTGGAACGGGTACTGGACAAGGGCGTCGTCATCGCGGGCGACATCCAGATCAACCTGCTGGACATCGAGCTGCTCACCATCAAGCTCCGGCTGCTCGTCGCCTCCGTGGACAAGGCGAGGGAGATGGGGATCGACTGGTGGGAACGCGATCCCTCGTTGTCCTCCCGCGCCCCCGCGCCGTCGGCCACACCGGTCGCAGCGGAGGCGCTCGCCGAGGAGAACGCGCTGCTGCGGGCTCAGCTCGCCGAACTGCGCAAGGCGACCGGGCGGGTGACCGCACACGACGAGAGGCTCCAGCAACCGACCACCTCCGAAAGGCAGGTCGAGCGGTGACTGCCGAGCGGACCGACTCCCCGAATGGACAGGATCTGTCGTATGTGTACGCGGTCGTCCCGAAGGACATTGCGCTGACGCACGTCGTCGACGGCCTCAGGGGAGTCGACGACCGGGCGGTTCGCCTGGTGAGCGAGGGGGCGGTCGCCGCCCTGGTGTCGTCGGTGCCGGCGGACACGTTCGGTGAGCAGGGGCTCAAGGCGCAGATGGAAGACCTCTCCCGTCTCGAGAGCATTGCCCGTGCTCATCATGCCGTGGTGGGGGCCGCTTTCGCCGCGGGGACGGTGCTTCCCATGCGGCTGGCGACCGTGTACCTGGACGACGCCCGTGTCTGTGCTCTGCTGAGGGAGCGACTTCCTGAGTTCGAAGCTCTACTGGACCGGCTCGACCAGCACGTCGAGCTCGGGGTGAAGGTGTATGCCGAGGCCGGCGGTACCGAGTCCGCTGAGCCGCTTCCCCCCACGGGCGCTGCCGGCACGGGACGCGCGTATCTCCAGCAGCGCCGGGCACAACGGCGCAGCAGCCAGGACGTCTACCGGCGGGCTGCCGCTGTGGCGGAGGAGGTCGTCCACGGGGCGGCAGGCCTTGCCGCCGCCCGGGTCGTCCACCGTCCGCAACAGGGCGAGCTCGCGGCGGCCGCCGGGACGAACATCGCCAACGAGGCATACCTGGTCCCCGCTGCCAGTATCGACCGGTTTCGCGCAGTACTCGATGCACTGGTCCGTGACAGCACGGATGTACGGATCGACATCACCGGACCTTGGGCCCCGTATTCCTTCGCGACCCTCACGGCTGAGGAGGGGACCGCACGCGGATGACCATGCCAGCAGACCCCTGGGGGCCGGTGCCCACCGACGCGCGGACATCGCCAGGGTACGACGGCGCCCGCGCGGCCCCGCCCGTGGCACTCATCGACCTGCTGGATCGCCTGCTCAACGGGGGAGCAGTGGTCACCGGGGACCTTGTGCTGTCCATCGCCGACGTCGATCTCGTGCACATCAGTCTCCGAGCCGTCATCCGTTCCCTCACGGTCGACGAACCGGCCCCCTGGTGATGTACGGAGGTCGCACACGACATGTTGCTCAACTCCCGGGAGAGGAGGTTCCCGTGCCGGACATGACAACACCCCGCAGTTCCAGCAACGCCATCGCGCAACGGTGGGAAACGGACCCCGAATCGGTGGAACGGGATCTGATGAAGCTTGTCCTCACCATCGTGGAGCTGTTGCGGCAGTTGATGGAGCGGACGGCCCTCCACCGCGTCGACCAGGGCGACCTCAGCGAGGATCAGGAAGAACGCGTCGGTATGACGCTGATGATCCTCCAGGAGCGCATGACCGAGCTGTGTGAGCGTTACGACCTCACACTGGACGATTTGAATCTGGATCTCGGACCTCTCGGCTCGCTGCTGCCCAGGCAGGAGTGAAGCCACGACGACATCACAACAGCGAGCGTTTCAGACCATGTTGTGAGGCAAGGAGCAACGTTATGACCGCTGAAAACAATGACACCAAGCAGACTGGCGGCCGCAGCGCGAAGAAGGCCGCGAGCGCCAAGACGGCTGCCGCGACCAAGCGTGCCGGAGGGCACGCCGCGTCCAAGGCCAAGACGGAAGCGGAAGGTGCGGCGTCGGCGGCCCTCGACGCGAAGAAGTCCGCATCGGCGGGTGCCCGGTCGGCCGGTGCGGCCACCAGGCGTGCGGGCCGTGCCGCGGCCGCCGGACTGTCCAACGGACAGGAGGCCGTGACCGCCACGGCCACCAAGGCGGCGACGGCGGCCACCACCGCATGGACGGTGGTCAAGCACCGGAAGGCGATAGTCGCCGGGGCCGCCGCGGCCGTCGCGGGAGTCGCTGGAACCGCCTTCGCCGTGGGACGCTCCACAGCCAAGCCCACCACCGGCCCGCTCACCCGTCTGGCTCGCGGCAGGGTCTGACCACGGTTTCATCGCACCCCTTCGCCCTGGCGGGCCTGCCCGCCAGGGCGAAGGGGTGCGATGTCGAGCGCACGCTCACCGACAGCCGTCCTCCCTCACCCGTCTGCCCTTTCAACGTGCCGTCGCGCGGAAGATCCGTAAGCCTGGGATCCACCACCGGACAGGGACGTGTCCCTTCTCCCCGTACGGCGTAGGCCGCGCCGCTCCACGGCCCGAGGAGGCGCCATGTCGCACGGTTTCGGCAGGACCCGCTGGAAGCGCTTCGCCCTGGTGCTCGCCACCTCGGTGGCCGCAGCCGGGGCCGTGGGCGTGGGTATGGCCCAGGGGGCCCTGGCCGCCTCCTTCCTGATCTCCGGCAGGACTTTCCAGGTCAGCGCGGACACGCTGGAGGTCAGGGGCCTGAGCATCTACGGCATGGTCGACGTGACCCGGGAGGGCACCGCCGTACCGGTGACGGTCACCGGATTCCGGCACGCCGAGATCAGCGGCCTGTGCCAGTCGGTGGTGGTGCCCATCCCCGTCCTGGGCCCGTACACCCTGAGGCTGACCGGCGGCGACGAGCAACGGGCCGAAGCACGGAACATGTTCATCGACGCGCAGGAGCTGGACGTCGGCCAGGCGAATTTCAAGGCCATCGACATGGGTGTGGCCGCGGGCGCCGTCACCAAGGGGCCGATCAGTCCGGGTGACAAGCAGTCACGGTACTTCGATCCGGACGGCGTGGCCCAGCAGGCCGATGCGGCGCGACTGACGGACGTGGAGGTGACCGCGGTCGCCGTGAGCGCGGCCACGCTGAACGTCCCCGATCTGAGCATGCAGCTCACGCAAGGAAGCCACGAGTGTTTCTGAACCCCGGACCGAAAGAGGCCGCACCCCGACTCTCCCGCTTCCCGGTGGCGGGACGGGAGCGCTTGCGCACCGCACGGCACCGCTTCAGGGCGTGGCGTGGCAGCCGCCCCTTCTGGGCGGGCCTGTTCACCCTGACGGCGGGCGGGCCCATCCTGTACTTCCCGTATGTGCGGCTGAGTCTTTCCGGTATCCCGCTGGCCCTGTCCACGACAGCAGGCGCCGGCGCCCTGATCACGGGCGTCCTCCTCATCGCGCTGGGCATCAGCCTCTGGGTGCGACCGCAGACCCGGGTGTTCGCCGGAATCGCCGCCTTGCTTCTGTCGCTGGTGTCCTTCCCCCTCGCCAACTTCGGCGGACTCTTCCTGGGCTTGTTCGCGGGCCTGATCGGCGGCTCGCTCGCCTGCGCCTGGGCTGAGCCGGCGCGGGCCGGCGCCCCGGATATCGACGTCTGAAGTCTCCGCGAGACGTGAGCGGCGCGGCCAGGGGGTTCAGTCCCGCGTGCGCCGCCGGTGACTGGCGTCGCACCACGGATAGCGGCGACTTCTGCGGCACATGCACAGGGCGACGCAGAAGCGGTCCGAGGAGACCGTGCTGCCGTCCTGAAGGACGACCTCGATCGGGCCTTCGACGAGCAGGGGGCCGTCCACCGGGAGGATGACTCGGCACCGCGGCCGGGAGCGGCCGGGGCCGTCAGCAGGTTCGTTCGGCACGGATCACCACCAACTCCTCCGCCTGGTTGCCGGGACCGAGGAGTCCGCGACTGCACAGCCAGGAACGCCGCGAGCGCAGCACGGGCCCGAAGGCCACCAGGTGACGCTCGGTGACGTCTGCGGTCAGCCCGGCTGCCCGCAAGCGCCCCAGGGTGGGCTCCACGCCGCTGAGAGCGGAATGGACCACGAGCAGTACGCCGCCGGGCCCAAGGAGCACGGGCACTTCGCGGCAGATGCGATCGATGACGGCCCGGCCGTCACGACCGGCGTCCCACGCTCGCGCGCGACCGTGTCGCGGCGGCGTGGGAGCGGGACTGGGTACGTATGGCGGGTTCGCGACGACGAGGTCGAAGCGGCGCCCCGCCACCGGGGCGGCCAGATCGCCGCGGAGCACCCGCACCCGCGTCCGGGACAGCAGTGCGTTGAGACGAGCACTCCAGACGGCGGGGCGGCAGACGTCCACCGCTGTGACCCGGGCACCGCGCATCGCCGCAGCCAGCGCGAGCGCCCCGGTCCCCGTCCCGATGTCCAGGACCTGTGCTTGCGCCGGAAGCGTCTCGCGGCGCAGAGCCCGAGCCAGGATGGCCGTGTCGTCTTGCGGGGCGTACACACCCGGCAGAGCGATGAGCGTCAAACCGGCCTCGCTTCCAAGTCGAGCGACGATCTCCCGCTGCGCCATGCGTCCAGGACATGCGACGCAAGCCGCTCCTCCAGATGCACGGTGGCATCGATGCCGAAGACCACATCGGCCTCGAGCCAGGGCTCGTCCTCCAGAAGACCGCCGATCACCTCGCGTCGGACGACCTGCTCATGGACGGCGTCGGCCTCGACATGTTCGCCGTAGAAGAACTCGGCGGCCGGTCCGGCTCCCGTGCGCCGCATGGCATCCACCATGCGGCGGGACCCGGGGGACGAGGTGATCTCCAGCGTGGCGAAATGGCCGACCAGGCAGCCGCGCAGGGCGCGGTGCAGTCCGAACAGCGACATCAGATTGACGGTGGCCAGGACCTGGGCGGGGACGGCGTCGATATAGCGGCCGTAGGAAGTGTCGAGGCCCAGATCGGTCATGAGGTTCGCGAACAGCTGTGCGTGGACGCACTCGGCTCGTCCACCGCCGTACTCGTCGAACTCCACGGCTGCCATCCCCGCCTTGGCACGGCCGCGGAGCCGCGGCAGCACCCAGGCGTGGGGATCCGCCTCCTTCAGGTGGTAGAGCGACCGCTGCGCCGCGTACTCCCTGAGCTGCCACAGCTCTCCCTCATCCCTGAGGAAGTGGGACACGCCGTGACCTTCCGTCGGCTCCGCCAGCAGTGTGTCGAGGGCCTCCGTCAGCGTCGTGTGACGTGAGGCGTCCCGGCGCAGCGTGGTGAGGAATCGTTCCTCCAGGGGGCGGCGCAGACGGATCAGCTCCGGATCCCATTCCAGGGCGGCATCCACCCCGGCGAATCCCCGATAGTGCAGCTCATAGCACGTGTAGAGGGCCACCTGGAGATCGTGGCCGTACGGCCCCGCCGCCGACACCCGAAGGCCGGGGGGAATGGGTTGCGCCGAGGTGAGATACCGGATGACCGCCGCCGAGAGCGGTCCGCGCGCCCGCGGCAGGTGCGGTCCGTCCCCCCAGGTCGCTGTTTCGGTCATGTCTTGCGTGTACCCCCGACGCCCCGGAAGCACCGTCGCCGGCGAAAGACTCCTCCGGGTACCTGTCGGCTCGACGCACCGTGACCACGACGCGTCCGACCGGATCAGGTGGGACTGGAAGACGTATGGTCCGGTTATGGGTGATATCTGGAAGGGGTGTCGCGAACCGCTGCCCGTGCCGCTGAGCACCGCCCGCCTGGGAAGCCGGCCGGTGCGCAGACGGAAGACCAGGTGACCGTATGCCCTCCGCCTCCGCCTCCGGCTCCTCGGCGACCGGCTCCGGACCCGGCCCTGAGGCGCTCGACGCCGTCCTCGCCGAGGCCGTACGAGGCAGCAACGCCTCGGTCGGGCTCGTGTACGTGCTGGCGCCGGGGGAGCGGGTGCTGCGACTCGCGGTCGTGTCGGGCGTCGTGCCCCGGATCGCCGCTCCCTGGACCCGCGTCCCCGTGGACGCCCCCGTCCCCGTCTCGGACGCGATCCGGGAGCACCGAGTGGTCTTCCTGGCAAGCCAGGAGGAAGTGGCCCGCCGCTACCCGCGGCTAGGAATCGTCCTGCCTTACGACTTCATGTTGGCCGCCGCCCCCTTCGAAGGCGAGAGCGATGCGGTGTGGGGCGGTTTGGTGCTGCTATGGCCCACCTGGCACCCGCCCACTCTCAGTTCGCAGGAGCGCGAGGCGATCACCGCAGGCTGCCATCGTGCCGGGGTGCTCCTGGAGCAGGCGATCGACGGTGGTGAGCCGCTGGACATCGGGGACGAGCCACGTGCGCTGCCCCCGCCACGAGTGCACGAACCCGACCCGGCCGAGGCCAGGGCCGCGCTCGATTTCGCCCAGCGGATCCCCGTCGGATGCTGCGCCCTGGACATGGACGGACGGATCACCTTCATCAACACCGCGGCGGCCGAACTGGTCGGTGCGGGAGCCGCAGCACTGCGCGGAGCCCGGCCCTGGGAGGCGCTGCTGTGGATGAACGATCCCCTCTTCGAAGATCATTACCGCTCGGCCGTGGTCAGCCGGCGGCCGACGTCCTTCACCGCCCTGCGCCCGCCGGACCGCTGGCTGGCCTTCCATCTGTATCCCGACGACCGCGGCATCAGCGTCCAGATCACCCCGCTCACCGGTGATTCCTCCCCGCCGGCGCCCCCACGAACCGCGCAGCCCTCAGCGGAGCCAGGCGGGGCGAGCGCGTTGTACCACCTGATGCACCTGGCGGCGGCTCTCACGGAAACCGCGGGCGTCAACGACGTCGTCGAGACCGTCGCCGACCAGCTCGTGCCCGCCTTCGGGCCACGCGGCCTGGCATTGATGGCGGTGGAGGACGGCCGACTGCGGATCATCGGCTATCGCGGCTACAGCAGCGCGTTCGTCTGCCGTTTCGACGGTATGCCCCTGACCGCCGACACCCCGAACGTGCACACCCTGACCACCGGCATCGCGCACTTCTTCGGTTCGTACGACGAGCTCAAACGCGCCTATCCCGGTGCCGATCGCTACGAGAACCGAGACGCCTGGGCGTTCCTGCCACTGATCGCCTCCGGCCGCCCCGTGGGCTCGCTGGTCCTGTCGTACGACCAAAGCCGTCCCTTCCCACCCGGCGAACGCGCCGTGCTGACCTCTCTGGCCGGACTGATCGCCCAGGCCCTGGACCGTGCCCGTCTCTACGACACCACACACCAGCTCGCCCGCACCCTCCAGACCGGACTCCTGCCGCACACGCTCCCCGACATCCCCGGACTGGACGCCGCCGCCCGCTACCTTCCCGCCGGTCACGGCGTGGAGATCGGCGGCGACTTCTACGACCTCATCCGCAGCGACCCCGGTGGCGCCGTCGCCGCGATCGGGGACGTCCAGGGCCACAACATCCAGGCTGCCGCGCTCATGGGGCAGATCCGGACCGCCGTGCACACCCACGCCACCGGGGGAACGCCCCCCGCTCATGTACTCGCCCGCACCAACCGCCTGCTCATCGACCTCGAGCCAGGGCTTTTCACCAGTTGCCTGATCGCCCGCCTCGACCTCGCCCGCCACCGTGCCCGGCTGACCACCGCGGGCCACCCTCCACCGCTGCTCCTGCACCCCGACGGCCAAGTGGAGGTCGTCGCGCTGTCCCCAGGCCTGCTGCTCGGTATCGACCCGGAGGCCCACTACACCACCACGGAGATCCCCCTGCCGCCCGGCGCGGTGCTCGTCCTCTACACCGACGGGCTCATCGAGGATCCGCGCACCGACATCGACGCAGCTGTCGCTTCCCTGGTCACCTGCGTCACCAAGCACCGGCACCGAAGCACCGACGATCTGGCCGACCTGCTCATCGCCCACGCCACGGAGCACACCCCGCGCACGGACGACATCGCCCTGCTCGTCATCCGCCGCACACCGGAACACCCGTCCCGAGCCGATCCGGTCAGGCCGGATGCCCCGGTGGGAGGCCTTGGACATCACTGAAGGAGAGCAGCGGAGAAGGTGCGGGCACCGGATCCGACACGTCCACGGGCGCCAGCACGAACCCTGTGTGGTCACCGCCGTCGAAGCGGCTCACGATCCGGCCGACGAACCACGTGCGGACATCGGTGAGGACCGGGACGCCGGTTCCGTCACGGTGCCACGCCACATGCTCGAACTTGTCGACGTCGTCGCCCGTGAGCGACCCGAACAGCGCGGCCAGATCCCGGTTGTGCCGATCCAGCACGTGTACGCCCAGGTGGGAAGCGTCGCTCGCGACGCCGTGGGTGTGGTTCGCCTTCGACAGCCAGACGGCGAACTGCGGCGGGTCGATCGAGCACTGGGAGGCGAACCCCACGAGGCAACCGGAATACCTGTCCCCGGCTGCTGCCGTCACCACGTACAGGGGATAGTCCAGGGCATCGGTGAACGCATCGAACTCCACACCCACAACGTACCGAGCGGGGACGGTCTTTCTCGGCGACTTGCTGTGACGCCGGAATCACCCTAAGCCGACGGGGTACACGGGGGCACATGACGTCTCCACTCGGACACCCCGCCCTGGCCGCTGACGCCGCTGCCGCCCCCGGTTGGCTGCATGTGGCGGTGATGGTCCTGGCCGTCCTCGTCCTCCTCTACAACTTGTCACGGCACAGCAGCTAGCTCCTCAGCCACCGTCGTCGCGCCGTGTCAGAGGGTGCACAGCAGGGCCTTGCAGTACGTCACCGTCCACGGCGAAGCGGGAGCCATGGCACGGGCACTCCCACACGCATTCCACCTCGTTGAAGTGCACGATGCACCCCATGTGCGTGCAGCGGGCGGACACGGTGTGGAGGGTTCCGGCGGCATCCCTGTGTACCGCAGACGGTCCGCCGCTCCGGCCACCAAGCACCGCGCCCTGGCCAGGACCGATGTCGTCCGCCGAGCGGGGTTTTCCACAGGGCAGTCGGCCGGCGACCAGACGCCGTGTCGTCTTCGCGCCCAACCGAAGCACGGCCGGTCCCTCGGCCAGCGGGTGGAAGCGGAGGGGGTCGTACAGGCCGGCCCAGGGGGAGCCGGTGTCGGTCAGAAGGCGGGTGAGCAGCCGCGCCGCCATCATGCCTCCGCTCAGCCCCCAACCGCCGAAGCCCGTTGCCACATAGACATGGCGTGCCCACGGATGGAGCCGACCTACATGGGGCACATGGTCGGTCGAGAACGCGTCCTGGGCGGCCCAGCGCCGGGTGGGGGAGAAGCCTGGGAAGCAACGGACCGCCCAGTCCGTCAGGGTCCGGAAGTGCCAAGCCGCACCCCGGTCCCTCGGGTCTCCAGGGGTGAACTTGTCGCCGGTGACGATCAGCATGCGACCGCGGCCGTCACGCGGGGCGGTGCGGATCGACCGGGTGTCGTCCTCTTCGGTGAGGAACATGCCCTCCGGTACGGGTGTCTCCTCGGGCACCGGACCCGCGACCACGACCTCTCGCTTGGGTTCCAGCCTGGCGAAAAGCAGACCACGGTCGAAGATCGGGTAGTGCGTCGCCACCACTACGTCGTCCGCGGCGACCGTATGGCCCGTACTCGTCTTCAAGCGACAGGGAACACCCTCGTGCAGGCGGGTCACCCTGGTGTGCTCGAGTATCTTCCCGCCCCTGCGTGTCAGATCGGCGGCGATGCCGAGGAGGAACTTACGCGGATGGAACTGCACCTGATCGGCCAGACGTACGGCTGCCGCGACGGGGAAGGGCAGCGGGAGATCCTCCACGAACTCGGTTTCCAACCCCGCTGCCCTCGCTGCTTCGCCCTCGCGGCGCAACTCCTCGACGCCCGCCGGATCCGTCACGTACGTGTATGCCGGCGCAGACTCAAGGTCGCAGTCGAGGCCCAGTTCCCCGTTCAGCCGCCGGACGTACCCCACGGCATCCTGCTGGGATTCCGCGTAATGCCGCGCAGCCCCTTCGCCGCGTGACTTCCGTATGCGGCTGAATGCGAGGCCCTGGAGCGCCGTGACCTTGGCCGTGGTGTGGCCGGTCACGCCACGCGCAATACGGTCTGCCTCCAGAAGGGCGACCTTGCGCCCCGCACACGCGAGCTCGCGCGCGGTGCAGATCCCTGCCATTCCCCCGCCCACCACGGCCACGTCCACGCGGATATCACCCCGCAGGGCCGGGTACTCGGGGCCGGGGTCGTACTCGGTCCAAAACGAGGCCGGGGGCTGTCCGGACACCACGGTCATGATCGCCTCCATGTTCCCTGCGGGCGGCCTGGTCCGGTACCGGTCGGAAGCACCGGCTGCCTAGGCACCCGTCTGCGGTCCTCCGTGCCGATGACCGCGACGCCGCCTACCAGGGGCTCGTCGCTGACCTGGGTGTCGCCGCGCAGGTGCTGTCCAGCACCTGAGGAGCCGAGGGCTGTCCCGTGATGCCCAGCGGGCGCACGAGCCCGCCACGCTGATCCACCGGGGGCTACGGGACAGCCGTCGGCCGGGACAGCGCGAAGCCGTTCAGCAGCGGTGGGTGATGATCGCCGACGGGTCTCGCGTCAGCTTCCGGCGTTGCCCGATTTCGGCTCCTGGGGATCGATCCCGGTGAACGCCGAGGAGTCCTTGGAGCCGCTGGGGCGCTGTGAGCGGCCTCGTCGGCCCTTGTCGTGCATTCCCGGTTCCTTGGTCTCACCGGCACGGCCCTCCCCACTGCGGCCCTCGCTCGGAATCTCCGTCCCAGCCAGCGAGGCCTCCTTCTCCGCCTCGGTGGGCTGACCGGATTTCTCCGGCCCGGGGGCGTAGGTGTCCGGATGGAAGGACCGATGTGCACTCGGGTTGTTCTGATCCTTGTCGTCCACGTCCTCGGCCCATCCGTGCTGCTCACGTCCCTTGAACCGACTCGGCCCCTCGCCGTGTGCTGGATGCTTCTTCGGCATGGGACTTCCCTTCGCTGGGTGGGTGGGTTTCTCCATTCGCTGAGGGTATGCCCGTTTATCTGGATTTCACCGGACACGATCTCTTCGCATGGCCTGAGAGGGGGGCGCAGGCGCCCTGACCACCGGATTCCTCAGCACAGACGATTGACCGGCCTGGCGGGGGGGGGGGGGGGGGGGGGGCCCCCGGGGGGGGGGGGGGAGTGCGGGGCGCCGGGCGCCCCCCCCCACACCCCCCCAACCAGAATCAACGAGTGCGCGGGGAA
>NZ_JBEYBS010000023.1:0-124818 GCF_040632375.1 Streptomyces sp. NPDC019396
CTCACCGGTGACAACGTCGTGGACGCCTCGGCGAACATGGACTGGTACGGCGGCCCCACCGTGCTCGAGCACCTGGAGACCGTGCCGGTCAGCCACGATCCGTCCCTCCTCCTGGCTTCGGAGTCGGGGGCTCCCGGCCGCGGCCGTTTCCCGGTGCAGTACGTGATCCGGCCGCAGACCGCCGAGCATCCCGACTACCGGGGCTATGCGGGCCAGATCGCGGCCGGGACCTTCCGGGTCGGCGAGAGCGTGACCGTGCTCCCCTCGGGCCAGACCTCGAAGATCGCCGGGATCAGCCTGCTCGGTACCCCGGTGGATGTCGCCTGGACCCCGCAGTCGGTGACCCTCCTGCTGGAGGACGACATCGACATCTCACGCGGCGACATCGTCGTACCGACCGGTGACGCCCCCGCCACCACCCAGGACGTGGAAGCGACCGTCTGCCATGTCGCAGACCAGCCGCTCACGGTCGGTCAGCGGGTGCTGCTCAAGCACACCACCCGCACGGTCAAGGCCATCGTCAAGGACATCCCGTCGAAACTGACACTCGACGACCTCTCCCAGCACCCGGCACCCGGGCAGCTGGTGGCCAACGACATCGGCCGGGTACGGGTCCGCACCGCCGAACCCCTCGCCCTCGACTCCTACGCCGACTCCCGCCGCACCGGCTCCTTCCTGCTGATCGACCCGGCCGACGGCACCACACTCGCGGCCGGAATGGCAGGCGAATCCTTCGCCACCACCCGAACAACGCCCACCACGGACGACGACGGCTGGGACTTCTGACCGCCCCACCGCCACCGTCCCCCACCGCCACCGTCCCCACTGCGACCGCGCACCGCGCACCGCGCGCCGCACAGCCGGAAGCCGTAGCCGCCGTCCGGGCTGACGAGAGGAACCATCTTGTCCGCACCCCGCTTCACCCTGCGCCGCGGTGTCGCCGCCGCTGCCGCCCTTCCGCTGCTGGCCGTGGCCCTCACCGCCTGCGGCTACGGCTCCCAGGCCAAGGACGACACCACGGAAAGGACCGCCGCCGAGGGCAGGAAGCTCTCCGCGGACACGGTCCGCATCGGCTACTTCCCCAACCTGACGCATGCCACCGCCCTGGTCGGCATCCAGGAAGGCCTGATCCAGAAGGAGCTGGGCGGTACCGCGATCAAGCCGCAGACCTTCAACGCCGGTCCCTCCGAGATCGAGGCCCTGAACGGCGGCTCCCTCGACATCGGCTTCATCGGCCCGTCGCCGTCGGTCAACGGCTACGCCAAGTCCCGGGGCGGCAACCTGCGGATCATCTCCGGTTCCGCGTCGGGCGGGGTGAAGCTGGTGGTCAACCCGGACACGATCAAGACCCTGGACGACGTCAAGGGCAAGAGGATCGCCACTCCCCAGAAGGGGAACACCCAGGACGTCGCGTTCCTCAACTGGGTCTCCGAGAAGGGCTGGAAGGTCGACGCGGAGAGCGGCAAGGGCGATGTGTCGGTGGTCCGCACGGACAACAAGGTGACGCCCGATGCCTACAAGTCCGGCTCCATCGACGGTGCCTGGGTGCCGGAGCCGACCGCGTCCAAGCTGGTCTCCGAGGGCGGCAAGGTGCTGCTGGACGAGACCTCGCTGTGGCCGGACAGGAAGTTCGTGATCACCAACATCATCGTGTCGCGGAGCTTCCTCAAGGAGCACCCGGACGTGGTCGAGGCCGTGCTGCGCGGCACGGTGAGGACCAACACCTGGATCAAGGCCAACCCGGACCAGGCCAAGGCATCGGCCAACGCCGCGCTGAAGGAGCTCAGCGGGAAGGAGCTGAAGCCCGAAGTCATCGACCCGGCCTGGAAGTCCATCCAGACCACCGACGACCCGCTGGCCTCGACCTTGAAGACCCAGGCCGCGTACGCCGTTGGCACCGGTCTGCTGGACAAGCCCGATCTGGGTGGCATCTACGACCTGACGCTGCTGAACAAGGTGCTGAAGGCCGAAGGCCGGCCCGAGGCGTCCGACGCCGGACTCGGCGCCAGGTGACGGCGCCCCTGCCGACTCCCGTCCCGCACCCGTTCCCGTCCCGTACGACCGAACCACTCCGCTCCCAGGAGGTGACGACCATGGCCACCACGCTCGCCAAGGCCGCCGACGACACCACCACGGTGGTGCCGCACGCCGCCCGTATCGCGCACGTCTCGAAGTCCTTCACAGGACCGGCCGGACCACAGCTCGTCCTGGACGACATCAGCCTCGACGTCGCACCCGGCGAGTTCGTCACCCTCCTGGGAGCCTCCGGGTGCGGAAAGTCCACCCTGCTCAACCTCGTCGCCGGCCTCGACCGCCCCACCACAGGAACCATCGAGACCCCCGGCGGCCGACCCGCCCTGATGTTCCAGGAACACGCCCTCTTCCCCTGGCTCACCGCCGGCAAGAACATCGAACTCGCCCTGCGACTGCGCGGGGTACCCAAAACCGAACGCCGCGACGAAGCCGAACGGCTGCTCGGACTCGTCCGCCTCGCCGGCGCCCACCGCAAACGCGTCCACGAACTCTCCGGCGGCATGCGCCAGCGCGTCGCACTGGCCCGCGCACTCGCCCAGGACAGCGACCTCCTGCTCATGGACGAACCCTTCGCCGCACTCGACGCGATCACCCGCGACGTACTCCACGAAGAACTCACCCGCATCTGGCGCGAGACCAACGTCTCCGTCCTCTTCGTCACCCACAACGTGCGCGAAGCCGTACGCCTCGCCCAACGCGTCGTACTGCTCTCCTCACGCCCCGGCCGCGTCGCCCACCAATGGACCGTCGACATCCCCCAACCCCGCCGCATCGAGGACTCCGCCGTCGCCGAGCTCTCCGTCGAGATCACCGAACAACTCCGTGGGGAGATCCGCCGCCATGGCCAGCACTGAGACAGTTGAGCGAACCGAGGCAGCCGAGGCAGCCGAAACAACTGGGCCGACAGGGAAGGTGGCAGCGGACACCGACGACCTTGCCGGTCTCGAAGCGGGTCTGGACGCGCTCGACACCGTCCAGGCCCATCGCACCCCCGTACGCCAGGTGCTGGTGGGCAAGGTGCTGCCGCCGGCCCTGGCGATCACGCTGGTGCTGGCCGGCTGGCAGCTTCTCGTCTCCTCGCAGCTGACCACCGCGGACAGGTTGCCATCGCCGTCGGCCGTTTGGGCCGGCCTCCGCGAGATGTGGTTTCAGGGCACCCTGCTGGATGTCATCTGGACCAGTGTGTCGCGCGGTCTGCTCGGCTTCCTGCTCGCTCTGGCCATCGGCACACCGCTCGGTCTGGTCGTCGCCCGGGTGAGGTTCATCCGTGCCGCGGTCCGCCCGGTTCTTTCCGGACTGCAGACTCTGCCCTCGGTGGCCTGGGTGCCGCCCGCCGTGCTGTGGCTCGGCCTCAACGACTCGATGATGTACGCGGTGATCCTGCTCGGTGCCGTGCCGTCCATCGCCAACGGCCTGGTGTCGGGCGTGGACCAGGTGCCGCCGCTGTTCCTGCGGGCCGGACGGACCCTCGGCGCCACCGGACTGAAGGGCACCTGGCACATCGTGATGCCCGCCGCGCTGCCGGGCTACCTGGCTGGACTGAAGCAGGGCTGGGCCTTCTCCTGGCGCTCCCTGATGGCCGCCGAGATCATCGCCTCCTCTCCCGAACTGGGCTTGGGACTCGGCCAGTTGCTGGAGAACGGCCGCAACAACATCGACATGCCCGGGGTGTTCCTCGCCATCACCCTCATCCTGATCGTCGGCGTCACCATCGACCTGCTGGTCTTCAGCCCGCTGGAACGCTGGGTGCTGCGCAGCCGCGGTCTCCTCGCCCGGAGCTGACGGAACGCACGAGAACCGAGCGGGGACGCTACCGGACCAGCAACGCGTCCCCGGAGTGCTGGAGCACCAGCACGGCGGCGGCAGCCGTGATCGCCGTGAGGCTCACGGCGACGACGGGTACGGCGCGGTGACGTGAGGCCCACGAAGGGACAAGGCCCCCGGGCACGGCCAGGACGAGAAGGGCGACGGTGAGGCCGGACAGGGAGGACTCGATGTGCAGGGTGGCCCAGACCTCGAAGGGGTGGCCCCAGGAACCGAAGTGGGCCGCCCACAGCGCCGTCGCCGTGAGGAGGGTGGCCACGGGCGCGGCGTAGAGGGCATGGCCGAGGCCTTCGGAGCCGCGGAGCACGAGGAGGCTGAGGGCGCAGACGGCTCCGGCACACACTGCGGTCAAGGCGTCGAGTCGCCAGGCGACGGTCGGATCACCGGCCGCCGTCGCGGACGACTGGGACATCAGACGGGTGGCCGTGGCGGCGACAGTGGCTGTGGCGACCGCCAGCGCGGGGAGCCAGTGGGGCCCGTACCGACGGGTGCTGCGAATCACGGACCACACGGTCGCCACGGCGATCACCGCCACCGCGACGGCCCTGTAGGCGCCTGAAGGTGAGTAGGGACCGGCGAACAGGGCCGCGTTCGGCACGGAGAACCCCTGCAGGTAGGTGCAGAAGTCCATCGCGGTCCACAACGCCCCGCCGAACAGCAGTGTGTTGACGACGACCACGGTCAACTGGCCCCGCACCCTTGTGCCGCTCCAGAGTCGCGCGAACGCGGCACTCAGTGCCGCTGCCCCCACGACGGCCGCGGGGAGGACGATGAGCAGCGGCCATCCGCGCATGGGGCCGTCCGCCGAGGTACCCGTCCCCTGGAGGCGCACCATCAGCCCGGCCCCCGCACTCAGGCCCAGCACGAGGTGGAGCAGTGGCGGGGCTGTGGTGCCGCCCTGCCGGGCGAGGGCGTCGCGCCACACCGCGACGCCCCAGCCGACGGCCAGGAGCAGACCGGCGGTCATGGCCCCGACGGGTGCCGCGTTCCAGGTCGTTCCGAACAGGACGAGGGTCGCGAGGCCGTCCACGGAGTCCAGGAGCACGGCGGCGAGCAGGCCGACGACAAGGGTGTCCAGGACGGTCGGGCGCAGCCACGCGCGCGGGTCGCGGAGCACGGCCAGACGGCGCCGGTGGGTCGGATGGTCGGCACGCGCCGCACCGAGCGGTCCGCGGACGGACGGCCCCGCCTCGTCGAGCAGAGCCTCCCAGGGGGCGAGCGACCGGCCGCCCGCGGCGGCCAGATCCGCCTCGTGTTCACGCGACCGCATGATCATCTGGGCGACGAGTACCGCGATCACCACCAGGACCAGGGCCCTTGTGCCGTACTCCGCCCAGAAGGGCTCGGCGAGCATCCCCAAGGGGCTCGTGTCCGCCCATCGCCAGCCCTGCACCGCGGCCACCAGCGGCGCCGTCAGGAGCACGGGGACGAGCGCCCACCACACACCTCGGGTGAGCCACACCAAGGTGACGTCGCCCGCGGTGATGTGCCCGATCTCATGCCGGATGATCGCCTCCGCCCCCTCGCCGCGCAGCAGGAGCATTCCCCGCGGCAGGATGATCCGGGAGCGCCTTCCGTGACCGAGCGTGAACGCCTGCCGCACACTGCCCGTGCCCCACACCACTCGCGGTGCGTGCCTGACGCCGGTCTCGGCGGCGACCCCGCGCGCGAGCGACTGCCAGCGCGCGGACGCGGTCTTGCGTGCGACCCTGCGCATCAGACGGCGCGGGAGCAACCACAGACCCGCCGCCCCGAGCAGCAGCACCGCCGCCGACCCCGCCAGGGAGACCAGGGCCTGCCGGCGTTGCAGCGGACCCATGCAGCGCAGCTGGTACTCCGTCTGTTCCCGGACGGAGTCGGGGAAGAGCCGCCCGGAATCCGTGATGCACTGCTGCGCGGCCGCGCCCCAGGACTGTCCGAGCACCAGGCCGTGGACCACCTGGCCCGCGAAGGCGCCGGCGAGTACCAGGGTGACGATCAGCAGGACATAGCGGGCGCCGGTGGGTGACAGCGGGCCGGTCCGGGGTGCGGGCGCCTCGGTGCTCCCCGCCTCCCCCACCGGGGTGGCCGCCTCCCGGGTCTCACCGACCGTCACTGGACCCGCCTCCGCGGCCGCGCAGGAACCTGATGATCGCCTCGGACACTTCGCGGGCCTCGGCGGCATCGGCGCCGAGGCTCTCGGCGTAGGCCGTCAGCGCGGTGAGGACTGCCCGCTCCTCGTCCGCGTCCAGGGCGTCCGGCCCTGCGCCGGCGTCCGGCACGGCGTCCGTGCCCGGCCCGGCTGCGGTGTCCGGGGCGTCCTCGGGTGCTCCGTCGTCGCGGCGGCGCCTGAGGAGGTGTCCGAGTTTTGCGCGGGTGGCGTTGCCGAGGGCGTCCACGGCCTGGCCCGCGGCGCGTTCGGCGGCCACCTTCAACAGCCAGGCCGTCAGGGGAAGGACGTACAGCAGCGCGGCGGACACGATGATGCCGGAGGCCACGGGAGTGCTGACCGCGGGCCGCAGTACGGACTGCGGGTCGTCGCGGAACTCCTCGAACAGCTCCTCGTAGTCCGTGCTGTCCGCGTCGTCCATGCTGTCCATGTGCGCATCGCGGCACATCACCGCGAAGACCCCGCGCCCCGCACTTTCGAGGATGACCCAGCCGTCGGCTTCGGAGTCGGGAAGCGGCACCACGGGCCGCGGATTCTTCGTCTTGCGCGACAGAAACATGTTCCCCCCATGTCGTCAGCTTCCACAGCGTAGAGAGCGAATGACCTTCTGTAGCGGATGGATCGAAAATGATCGAAAGTGGTACTTAGATCGATGGATTCATCGCTGATGTGTGTGTACTGGCCTCGGTCAGGAGATCCCTGAGGGCCGGGTACGTGATGGGCTGGGCGGTGGGCTGCGTGCCCGCCCGACTGAGTTTCCCGAGCTGGTCGAGCAGGACCCGGGAGCGTGACAGCTCGGCCAGCTCGAAGACGGTCAGACCGGGTTGCGCGGGGCCCGGCAGCGTACGCAGGAGGAGGTCCGTCAGGGTGCGGGTGAGTTGTTCCGTGGTGGCACCGGTCGCGAGGCGCAGACCACTGCTGTTCAGGCCCAGTCGCAGGCGCTGCTGGAGCCGCAGGGCCCGGGTGAGGGTGGCGTACGCGGCTCCGGGGTCGATCGAGCGCTGAGCGGTGCCGAGTTGGACGAGCACGTTGAAGGCGTCGGAGTGGAAGCCGTCGCGCTGGAGCAGCTCCACCGCCTCGCTCAGCAGCTCGGCGGCCCCGGCGGGCCGGCCGTCCAGCCACATCCGCAGCCCGGCCGCCGCCTGCGCGCCCGCCTGACCGCCCGGCAGTTCGGACAGGAGGATCCGCGGGGGACGGGCGGCATCGTCCGGCACCAGGGCGGTTCCCCGGGTGCGGGCGTCCAGGGCTTCGAGTGAGGCGAGGGTCAGCCGGTACCGGACGGGTTTGAAGGCGGGCATCCCGGCGGCGCGCTGCTCGCGGTTGAGCACGTGGAAGTCCGAGCGGTGGATGACCAGTTGGTGCCGCAGTGCGCGCATCGACTGCGCCCGCTCGCTGTCGCCGGTCAGCATGGCGTACTCGGCGGCCAGCAGCAGCAGTGAGCAGCGGACGTACGGCACCAGCCCCGGTCGTTCGAGATGCTGCTCCAGCTCCGCGAGGGCCCGTTCGGGCACCACCGGCTTGGTTCCCTCGGCGCGGGCGCCGGTGAGCTCGACGCACAGGTTGTTCGCGCTGAGGTTGTGCAGACCGTGCCGGGACCACAATTCGCGTACCTTGCGCTGTTCTTTGAGCGCCCGATCCTGACGGCCGCGGCTCACGTCCAGATGGACACGGAAGCGGATGATGTGGGCTTCGGCCAGATCCAGGGCCCGCCGCTGGGCCGGCTCGGGTTGGTCGGGAAGCGCCCGCCGTGCCTGCGCGAGCAGCTCCGACGCCGCGTTCAGCCAGGACCTGGCGGCCTGGCCGGCGCGTTTGTCGCCCTTCAGGTAGCGGGCCATACCGGGGTGCGGGTCCTTGTCCTGGGCCACGGCCACGGCCTCGTCGCAGAGCGAGTGCACGAGATACAGATGCGGGAACGCCTCCCCGCGCACGTCCTCCTCGAGCCACAGGTCCGCGACCCTGCGCCGGTGGGCGGGGGTGCCGGCGAAGTAGCGGTGCGCGTCGGCCCTGCGGAACACCCACAGCGGCTGGACCGTGCTGACGAAGAGCTGGTGGAGCTGGACCAGGAGCTGAAAGGCCACCAGCCAGGCCGCGAACCATGCGATGCCGGGGTCTCCCGAGGCGACGCCGAGGAGGAACACCATCAGACCCTTGCGGAGGAAGAGCGTGTCGAGGACGGCACAGAGTGTCCCGAGCAGCGGGACCCGGGACACGGCCGCATAGCCCGGCAGGTAGGCGTACGCGGCCAGGAGCAGGGCCAGCACGATCTCGTACCGCCCCAGCCAGGAGTGCCGGTGCCAGAACTCCACGATCGTCGGGAGGTACGCCCCGGCGACCAGTACGGTGAGATGAGCGAACACCACACTCCGGCCGTCCAGCCAGCAGAGCATGCGGGCCCGTTCCAGGGGGCTCAGCACCCGCGCCGACCAGACGTCGAGCTGGATCATGAGCCCGATCAGCACCGCCGGTCCGATCAGCAGCGCGCCGGGGACGGCGGAGCCGTGCCGGGCCGCCGTGATCGCCTCCAGGACGACGAGCCAGGTGAACCAGGGGTAGACCACGAGCGGCAGGCGTAACAGACCCATGCGGCCATCGTGGGGGAACACGTCGGGCCAAAACCGGGATATCCGGTTTTCCATGACCTTCGGTGTACTTCCTCGACTTCGGCGAACTTCTCCGAATGCCGCTTGCCCGTGTGCGCGGGACGTCACACTGTGCGGGGTGCTGATACCAGTGTCCCTGTCGACGGGCCAGCTCTGCCTCGTGATCGTTGTGCTCGGATACGCCTGCTGGAAGATCGAGTGGCGCGTACGCAGGCGCAGGCGCGGGAGCGTGAATGCGGCCTTCGAGGAGATCGCCGAGGTCCCCACGGGCCGTCACCCGCGGCTGACGGCCGCTGCCCTGCTGCACGTACTCGCGGGAGCCGTACTCGTCTGGCAGGGCCGCGATCTGCCAGGGCCGGTGCTGGCCGCGCTCGGTATGGCCGCCGGTCTCGCGGGCTGGCCGGAGGTCGTGTGCGGTGTCGCCCTCGCGGGGGTGCTGCTGGGCTCCGGCCCGGGGCCGCTGGCCTGGGTCGCCCTGCCCGTACTGGCCGGCTACGGGATACGCCTGGCGCACTGTGTGCCGGAGCGATGGCGGTCCCCGCAGGCGGCTCTCGTACGCATCTCACGGTACGGCCCGTTCACCCGGCCGCCGTTGCCCATCGACCGCTTCTGGAGCTGCGCGATGCTGCTCACGGCGGCCGCGCCGATGGTCGTGGTGGGCACCCAGGGCAGTGACGGCCTGCACGGACTGGCCATGGCGGCGTGCGCGGCGGCGCTCACCACTCAGCTGACCATGCTGGACAGGGCCGTACGGCACGAGCATCGCTGGGGCATCCGTAGCCACCGGTTCCTCATGACGTCGGGCAACGCGGTGGCGGTCCTGGTGGCGGCTGGGCCCGTGGGCGGCTGGTTCGCCTCGCGGTGGTCCGCGACCGGCTTCCTCACCGGCTGGCCGGGCGGGCTGCTGATCTGCGCCGCCGTGCTCGCGGTCCGCGCGGTCTGGCCGGGGCGGTTGCGGGCGCTGACCGCCCACTGGCTGTTCCCCTTCTGGGCGGTTGTGGTGTTCCATCCCTCGCAGGGCACGGCGGAAGCCCTGGCGCCGCTGCTGATGGCGGAGGCGGTTGTCGTGTGCCTCGTGGACCGGCCGGCACCGGGGCGGATGGTGGACCGTTTCGCAGCGTTCATGATCCAGCAGGCGACCGAGTACCGGCTGAACAACTTCCTCGGCCCATGGCTGTACGACGGGTTCCTGAGGACGCCCGGTACGGCCGACTTCCGGCTCGTACGGCGGTATCTCGGGATGGCCGTGTACGCGGCGCGCGGCGGTTTCGTACCCGGTCAGAGCACGGTCGTGAACCTGAAGGTGAACAGGGATCCCGTGCTGAGGAAGCCGCTGACCGGTCTCGCCGCGCTGCGCTGGACCGCGCTGGCCACCGAGGCACTGGCGCTGGTGGACGAGGAGGTCGCCCCGCGTGTGCCCGTCGCCGCGCGGGAGCCGCTGGCGGCGGCCCGGTCGGTGGTCGAGGCCGAACTCGTCCTGACGAAGGCGCTTGTGGTGACCTTCGCCGGGGAATGGGGTGACGCCCTGCGCGGATGGCGCGAGGCCGCCCTCCGCTACAAGGCGCTCGGCCTGCCCGCCGAGGAGTCCCTGTGCCGTGCCGCGGCCGGGTACGTGCTGGAGTCCGGGCTCGGGCGGGCTGCGGACGCGACGCGGGAGCGGGCGCGCGTCCGGTCCGATCTGCCCGATCCCGGCTGGGACTTGCTGGACGAGCGGGTACGCGATGGCCTGCGGGCCCTGTCAGCCGAGTGGCAGCACCAGGCGGACCGGCCCCGCGTCGAGGCCTCGTGACAACGCGTCGAGTTCGGTGGAGGGCACGGCGACGGCAAGGGACTTCCGGTCGGGAGAGCTGTCCAGCACGAGCACGCTGAAGGTGCCCTTCGCGGTCCGCAGGCTCACCGTCTGCCCTCGCCGCACGCCGGCAGCGGCGTCGCCCGGCACCGGCACCGTCAGAGCCACCCGTCCGGCCAGCGCCGTGCTGAGCCGGGGCCCGAGCACGGACGGGTGCAGGGTCGCGCCCTTCGCCATGGGCTTCACGGTGTAGCGCCCCCTGAGCCGGTTCGTGTCACCGCCCCGCAGGTCGTCCGGGACCAGCACATGGAACGCCGGAAGATCACGTGTCGCGCGGACGTGGTCGTCCGTCCCCAGCGCCTGGCCGGCACCCGCCGCGGCCACTCCGGCCAGGACGACCAGGCAGGCCAGCAGCGACCGGACCGGTATCGACCGTCCCGTAGGCGGTGGAGGTGCCGTGACCCGCGCGGGGGTCACGGCCGCAGGGCCGGCGGGGACCGGAACGGGGGCGGCAGGCACCGGGACGGGGGTGGCGGGGACCGGTTCCGGGGAGGGCGCATCGGACGCCGGATAGCGCAGCGCCTGAACCCGGTCGTAGTCGGGGGCGCCCCGGTACCAGAGCTTGGTGAGCTGCTCCCACTGGGCGCGTTCCTCGCCCGGACCGGTCGGCAGCCGCAACCGCATCGCCTCGATCAGCAGAAGACGGTGCACGTCGAAGGCGGCACGGATGAGCTGGGCATACGGCCGGGCGGCCCGCACCGCCCCCCGGTAGCCGAGGACCGCGACCGCGGCGCCGCCCCAGACACAGCACGCGGCCCCGGCGCCCGGCAGCACCAGGACGGCCAGCGTCCCGCCCGCGACGGCGAACACCGCACCCAGGAAGCTGACCATCACGCCCGCCTGCATGGCCGTCGCGGCCTGGGCGAACGACACGAGGAACGGGTCCGGCAGCACGGTGTAGAGCCGCGGCCATACGGTCACCGCGTCCAGCCCGTACCGGTCGCCGTGCTCCTCGGCGGCGCGCAGCACATTGCCGAGCCGGGTCGGCAGGGTCCGCTGCGCGGTACGCGGATAGGTGAGGAACACCCCCGGGTCGTCCGCCCGCCGGGCACGCTGTGCCGCGAGATGACGGACGAGCAGCGCGGTGCGCAGCGGACGCAGCGGGCGGAGGTCCGGCCAGTGGCCCGCGTAGCAGCGCGTCAGGACGGGGCGAGCGACGGCGAGGAGCTGGCCCACGAGCACAGTGAGCAGCACAAGACCGAGCACGACGAGCAGCCGATTCTCCCCGGTGAGTCCGTTCCACCACGCCAGGGTCCTCGACCAGCCGGCGCCCGCGGCCGCGACCGCGGCCAGCGCGGCGAGGAACGCCGTCAACGGCAGCCATACCGAGGTGAGCTGACGCCGGTCGAGCATCGCGACCGCGCCGTCGAAGAGCCCGCCCATACGGCCCCGTCACCCCGTCAGGGTGTCGCCGAGCAGATGGCCCTGGTCGCCGGGACAGGGCGTCCCGGATATCGGGTACTCCTCCACCTCGGCGATGGTTCCGCACACCTGGCATCTGACCCGGATGAGTCCGACGGGCGCCGCGAAGGCCCCGCAGAGCTCCCAGTCGCCGTCCAGGACCGTGCCGATGGCGTCGCCGTCCGCCTCCAGTGCCCGCAGGAGCTCGGCCCTGATCCTCGCGGCGTCCAGCAGGCCGATCAGCCGCCCCCCGTCCACCACGAGCAGGGCCGGAAGGCCGTCGTTGACCAGTTCGAGTACGCCGGGCAGCGCGGAGAGCCCGCTGACCGGCGCGTCCGCGCCGATCTCGACCGCCGGCCCGCGGCCGGACGGGCCCACCACCCAGCGAGGGTCCCCCACCTCGTCGAGCACGACGACCGTGTCGGGTGCGTCGGCCGGGGCCTGCCGGATGCTCGCCGTGCGGTAGCCGGTGGTCGTCATGAGTTCCGCAGCGGTCCTCACGTCTCGTACCTCACGTCTGCGTTCCTCCTAGTACCAGTCGCCGATGAGCACGAAAGCGGCCCAGTAGTACGGGTGGGCGTAGACCATGCGGTCGAAGTCCGGCGACGCCTGCCCGTGGTGCAGCAACGCCCGCTGCCTGATCCCCTGAGCGCTCCTGCGCACCGCGGGCGGCCCGGCGGGCGTCCTGAGGGCCGTGTCACAGGCGGCCGCCGCCCCGGTGAAGTCGCCGGCCATCAGCCGGATCCGGGCCTCGGCCACCAGCAGCCGGGCCGCCGCATGGCTCCTGGTCGCCATCGCCTGGACCGAGGCGAGATAGGCCAGCACATCGCCCGCGGTCGTCGCTCGGAGCCGTTCCTGCGCCGAGCGGAGTGCGTCGATGGCGGGCTCGCCCGAAGCGAGACGGTCGTAGAACTGGCGGAACAGCACCGTGGTCGCCAGCTCGTCGACCGTCCACAGGCTGACCAGCACGGCAGGTGCGCCCGCGTGGAGCACCGAGCGCACGAGCCCGAGCAACTCGTCGCCCGGCCGCACAGCGGCGACCCCCGTCCGGCAGGCGGCCAGCACCACCAGTGTCCCGGACAGTTCGAGCTTGAGGAAGCGCTCGGCGGTGAACAGACCGTCGGCGAGCATCACACCCGAACGCATCGGAGCCGCCGCGTCGAACACGCCGTGCGCGCTGATGTGCAGGATGTCGGCGGCACCGACGTGGCGGGCCAGCGCGTCACCGACGGCGTCCTCGCCGCTGAGGGTCTCGGTCTTGAACAGCCCGGTCAGCAGCTCCGCCTGCGCGGCCCCGACCGTCAGCGCGGGCCCACCCGCCGGGTCCGAGACCACCAGCGCCTGACGCCGCCCGCCGCCACCCCGGTTGTTCCGGCAGTGCCGCAGCACCGACGCACTCGGCGCGTAGGCGACGGAATGCCCCCCGAGCCCGGGGCCCACGGCGTGCAGCGGCACGCGGTGCAGTGCGTCATGCGGCACCAGCCACACCCGGTCACCCGGCCCCAGCCGGTCGGCGACCGGCTCCACCAGATCCGCGAGCAGCGGATCGTCCAGCAGCTCCGAAGCCTCCTCCAGCGCCTCGGCCCGCCGCGGCGCCGACTCGAACATCCCGCTGAGCTTCTCCACCAGGGCCCGGACCCGCGCCAGCGTGTGCGGCACGGTGACCAGCTCGGGCTCGGTGTCCTCCGGACCGGCGATCATGATGACGGCCTGGCTGTCCGTCAGGAAGTACTCCGCCAGGAGCATCCTCCCGGGCGTGTGTTCCACCTGCCTCGCCCCCCTTGCGTAGCCCGCGCGCCCACCATCATGGCGACTCCGGGCCCGGTACGCGGGCGCTTCACGGGATTCGTCCCGGTGGCGGGGCGGGCTGCGGGGCAGGTGCTCCTCGGGCCGGGGCCCGGGGAGCCATGGTGCCGGTTACCTCGGCCCGGGCTGGTGTCGGCCGTGGCCGGGCCGCCCGTGGTCGGGGCGGTCGTGGTGCGGGGGCTTCGGCTTGGGGGTGGGCCTGGTAGCCGCGTGCTTGACGGTGGTGGTAGCGGTGCCGATGCTGCTGGTGGCGGTGGTGCCTCCGCCGGTGATGGCGGCGGTGTTGGTGACCTGCTTCGGCGCGTTCGATGCGATGTCGACCGTGAGGGTGAGCGGTGGGTAGCTCGCGCCGGAGTCGAGGACATCGGTGCGGGTGCAGGTGAGGCTGTCGAGGACGCAGGTCCAGCCGGCGCCGGAGAGGCTGGCGGCCGTCAGGCCGGCCGGCAGGGTGCCACTGAGTCCTCCCACGAAGCCTGGTGGCCCTCATGGGCCGCACTGGACAGTGACATTTCGTCATATTCTCTGCATCCGGGCAACACATGATCGCTCGGCCGCCGTACCGGTGACGGGAGTGGGACGCGGGCGACCCGGTCGCCAGTGGGGGCACAGGTACCTGGGCTACGATGCCGCCGTGACCAGCAGCCTGCCGCAGTCGAGCCGCCGTCCGGCGGTGCGCGGGCTGCTGCTGGTCCTGGCCGTGCTGGCCGGATTGCTGGCGATGCACGGTCTGGCCCCGGGGCCGTCGACCACCGCCACCCCCACCGCGCATTCGGGCATGCACGCCCGGCACGGTGCCGTCGCCGGTCACGGCGTCGATCACTGCGGGCGCGCCGTCCGGGGCGGTGCGGCGGACGGGCACGCGGACCATGCCGACGCGACCTGCGCCGCTGGTGGCACGAGCGCCTCGTACGCACCACCGGCCCTGTCCCCAGCCTGCGGGGGCACCGTGCCGGCGGCCCTGCGGCACGGCCGCTGCGGTGGCGTGACGGCGACCGGCCGGGCTCCGCCCGACCTCGCGGAACTACAACTCCTGCGGATCTAGAGCGCCCCGCGCGTCACCGGCCCCGGTCCGGGGCCGGATGTGGCGTGCCTCCGTGCGTTCTCTTTCCCGCCTTCTGAAGGTTCTCAAGGAGTTGCACCACCATGAGCACACACCGCTGCCTCATCCGCCGCGCCGTCGCCGCGACGGCAGCCGGCGCCGCCGCCCTCGTACTCGCGGCCTGCGGATCCAACGGCCAGGGGTCGGCCGGACACGCCGGTCACTCCCCGGCGCCGTCGGCCGCATCCGCCACCGCCGCCCCGGGTTCGCACGGAGACGCTGACGTCGCCTTCGCCCAGGGCATGATCCCGCACCACCGCCAGGCCGTGGAGATGGCCGGGCTCGCTGCCACCCGGGCCGAGTCGACCGAGGTGAAGGAACTCGCCGAGGAGATCAGGAAGGCCCAGGACCCGGAGATCGAGACGCTGTCCGGGTGGCTGACCGCCTGGGGCGAGCAGGTGCCCGCCGGTGGCGCCATGGACCACTCCCCGCACGCGCAGAGTTCCCGGCACTCCGGGGGCGGATCCGGCGGGATGATGACGGACGAGGAGATGGCCGAGCTCGGGAAGTCCTCCGGCGCGGCGTTCGACACCGCCTTCATGAGGCTGATGGTCGAGCACCATGAGGGCGCGGTGACGATGGCCAGGACCGAGCAGGCCGAGGGCACGTACGGTCCCGCCAGGAAGATGGCCGGCGGCATCGTCACCTCTCAGACGGCCGAGATCACCCGGATGAACAGGCTGCTCGGCCTGAGCTGACCGCTTCGCATCCGAGCCGTACCCGGCTGTTGCTGCCTGGGGCGGGGTGCTGACAGCGCCTCGCCCCGCACCTTTCCGCACCCGAGGGGAATACCCTGGGGGGTATATGGTTGCGGGCAGGCGGAGGGCCGCTCAGCCGGGTCACACTGGAATCGGAGAGGGAGACGCGTCATGGACCACACCGCTCACACCGGCGCAGCGACGGCGGAAGGCGCACACCACGGGCACGCGCCTCAGGGCGCGCACGGCCGCGGCCCCGCCTCCTGGGGCACCGCGGCGAAGGCGACGCTGCACTGCCTCACCGGCTGCGCCATCGGCGAGATCCTCGGCATGGTCATCGGCACGGCCCTGATGTGGGGCAACGTGCCCACGATGATCCTGGCGATCGTCCTGGCGTTCGTCTTCGGCTACTCGTTCACCCTGTTCGCGGTGCGCCGTGCCGGTCTGGACTTCAAGGCCGCCATCAAGGTCGCCCTGGCCGCCGACACCGTCTCGATCGCCGTGATGGAACTGGTCGACAACGGCATCATCGCCCTCGTCCCCGGCGCGATGGACGCCCACCTCACCGAGGGCCTGTTCTGGTCCTCGCTGCTGGGCGGCTTCGCCGTCGCGTTCGTGGTCACCACCCCGGTGAACAAGTGGATGATCGGTCGCGGCAAGGGCCACGCCCTTGCCCACCACTGAGCCGCGCGCATCACCGAGCCGCCCATCACTGACCGCGGAGCCGCTGGGCCGCCGCGGCTCAGCCGAACTGGTCGAAGCAGAGCTTCACGACCATGCCCGTCACCACCACGAGCAGCACGGTACGCACGAATCCGGAACCGCGGCGCAGCGCCATCCGCGCGCCAAGCGCCGCGCCGACGATGTTGCACACGGCCATTCCCGCACCGAGCATCCACAGCACCTGGCCCTGGACGGCGAACACCGTGAGGGCGCCGGTGTTGGTGCCCACGTTCACCACCTTGGCCAGGGCCGAACTCTGGAGGAACTCCAGGGACAGCAGGCTGGTGAACATCATGATGAGGAAGGTGCCGGTGCCGGGCCCGAACACACCGTCGTAGAAGCCGATTCCGCAGCCCGCGGCCGCGATGACGGCGAACTTGCGGCGCCTGCTGACGAGTTCGGTCTCCTGCACGGCGCCGAAGCCCGGCCGCAGGGTGACGAAGGCCGCCACCGCGATGAGCAGGGCCATGATGAGGGGGCGGAACCAGTCGGCGGGAAGGCTGGACGCCGAGAGGGCACCGAAACCGGCGGCCGGGACGGCGAGGGCCGCTGCCGGGAAGGCGATGGAGCGGTCCAGTTTCGTGCGCCGGGCGTAGGTCACCGCGGCGACCGTCGTTCCGGTGATGGCGGTGAGCTTGTTGGTCCCGAGCGCCAGCGCCGGGGGCAGCTGCGGAAAGGCCATCATCAGGGCGGGTATCAGGACGAGCCCGCCGCCTCCGACCACGGCGTCGATCCATCCGGCGGCCGTCGCGGCGGTCAGCAGGCTGGTCACACCTATGGCGTCCAAGGGGGGCGTCCCGTTCTCTCGTCGGAGCTGCTCTGGTTCACCCGGCGGCCTCGGGCCAGGGCGAGAACGACCCTACGAGAGTGCGATATTCGTTCGACGCGAGGGGCCCCGTCCGTCGATTGCCAGAATGAACGGGGACAGCGCAGCCGATCACAGCAAGGAGCCACCGCCGTGTCACAGGACCCGCATGGTCTGGTCGGGCGGATGGAGCGGCACCAGGTCGCGGTCTATCTGGGCGCCATCGCGACCGGTGCCCTGCTCGGCTGGACGGCACCGGGGCTCGGACCGGGGCTGGAGCGCGCCATCAGTCCCGTTCTCGGCGCACTGCTGTATGTGACGTTCCTCCAGGTGCCGGCCGCTGAACTGGTCCGCTCACTGCGCGACGGCAGGTTCCTGTCGGCCGCCCTGGTCGTGAACTTCCTCGTCGTGCCGCTCGTGGTCGCCGCGATGTTCGCGTTCCTCCCGGCCGACCGGGCCCTCCGCCTGGGCGTGCTGCTGGTTCTGCTGTGTCCGTGCGTGGACTACGTGATCGTCTTCACCGGGCTCGCGGGCGGCAGCAGCCGCCGGCTGCTCGCCGCGACGCCCCTGCTGCTGTTGGTCCAGATGGTGCTGCTGCCGCTGTACCTCTACCTCTTCATGGGCTCGGAGCTGGCCGGCATCGTCGAAGTCGGCCCGTTCCTTGAGGCTTTCCTGTTCCTGATCGTCATCCCGCTGGCGCTTGCCTGGGTCACCCAGCTGTGGGCGGCCGGGCGGCCCGCGGGGCGGAAGGTGTCCGAAGCGGCGACCGCGACGATGGTGCCGCTGATGGCGGGGACCCTCCTGGTCGTCGTCGCCTCGCAGACGCCCGAGCTCGAAGGGAGCCTGGCCGACATCGCAGCCGTGGTGCCCTTCTACGTACTGTTCCTGGCGGTCATGGTCTTCGCCGGGCGGGCCGTGGCCGCCCTCTTCCGGCTGGACACCCCCGCCTCCCGGGCGGTCGTCTTCAGCGGCGCGACCCGCAACTCCCTGGTGGTCCTGCCGCTCGCTCTCGCCCTGCCGGACCAGTTGGCCGTCGCCGCGGTGGTCATCGTCGCCCAGACCCTCGTCGAGGTCATCGGGCTGGTGGGATACGTACGGCTCGTGCCGCGCCTGGTCCGGTGAACCGGGTGCGGGGCCTCAGTTGAGTTGCCGCTGCCAGTCCGCGGGGACCCTGCCTTCCGGGCCCGGGACGGGCTGGGAGTCCGGGTGGGCGGTGGGCGGTGGCAGCGGAGGGCCCTCGTAGTACTGCTCCGTCTCGACGTTCCAGAACCAGTCCTCGCCCGGCTCGAAACTGGTCAGGAACGGGTGCCCCGTGTCGCGTGCGTGCCTCGTCGCATGCTGCTCGGGGGACGAGTCGCAGCAGCCGATGTGTCCGCACTCGGCACACCGGCGCAGATGGAACCACCAGCCTCCACCGGCCGTGCACTCGGCACAGCCGGTGCCGCTGGGAGCCGCGGATGGGTCGATGCCCGGGATCCGGCCGGGGTCGTGTGCCATGGCAGTTGCCTCCCTGACGAGCACGGGGACGAGGCTCGCGGATCACACCTTGCCCATCGTACGGCCGGGGGGCTGGTTCGGCTCATATCTGTAAGGGTCTAAGTAATCGGGGCCCCTATACTGCGGTCCATGCCGCCCATACCCGCCGCCGCATGACCACAACCGGCGCCCCCCGCCCCGCCCCCACACCCGAATCGTCCCCCGGCCGCCGCCGTATCCTCGCGGATCTGACGCCCCTGCGCGTATCTGCGGACTACAGGCGGCTGTGGTTCGGCAACACGGTCTCCTGGATCGGGCAGGGCATGACCACCCTGGCGATCTCGCTCCAGGTGTACGAGATCACCCGCTCGACCTTCTCGGTCGGCCTCGTCGGGCTCTTCTCGCTCGTCCCGCTGATCGTCTTCGGTCTGTACGGCGGTGCCGTCGCCGACACCCTCGACCGGCGCAAGCTGGGTCTCGCCAGTGCGGCCGGCCTGGCCGTGCTGTCGGCGGCGCTGGCCACCGCCGCGTTCGCGGGCTTCCACCGGGTCTGGTTCCTCTACGCGGTGGTCGCGCTGCAATCCGTCTGCGCCGCGCTCAACGCGCCCGCCCGCAGCGCGATGATTCCGCGCCTGCTGCCGCCCGAGCACCTGCCGGCCGCCAACGCCCTCAACTCCATGACCATGACCTCCGGGATGCTCCTCGGGCCGATGCTCGGCGGGCTGATCGTGGGATACGGGGGCTACCAGGCCGCGTACCTCGTGGACGCGGCCACCTTCTGGGCGGCGCTGTACGCGATGTGGCGGCTGCCCGCGATGCTGCCCGACCGCGGCACCGGTCACGGGGGTGACCGGGCGAAGCGGGCGTCCGTGCTCGACGGACTGCGCTTCCTGGCCACCCGGCCCAATGTCCGGATGACGTTCTTCTCGGACTTCTGCGCGATGATCCTGGCGCAGCCGCGTGCACTGTTCCCCGCGATCGCCCTTCTCTGGTACGGCGGTGACGCCCGCACCACCGGACTGCTCGTCGCGGCCCCGGCCGTCGGGGCGCTGCTGGGCGGGGTGCTCTCCGGCTGGCAGGGGCGGATCAGACGGCACGGGGTGGCGATCCTGCTGGCCGTCGCGTGCTGGGGTGCGGCGATCGCCGCCTTCGGGCTGACCCGCAACCTGTGGCTCGGGCTGCTCTTCCTTGCGCTCGCGGGCTACGCCGACACCGTGTCCATGGTGTACCGGAGCACCATGCTCCAGGCCGCCGTGCCGGATGAGCTGCGCGGACGGCTCCAGGGTGTGTTCATCGTGGTCGTCGCCGGTGGTCCCCGGCTCGGGGACTTCCTCGCCGGCTCCGTCGCCGACCTCACCTCCCCGGCCGCAGCCATCACGGGGGGCGGGCTCGCCTGCGTGCTGGCGATCGGTCTGCTCGGCCTGCGCAGCCGGGGGTTCGTACGCTACGACGCCCGGCAGCCGACCCCGTGACCGGTGGACAGCGCGAGGCCGCCGCCGCGGGGTTCGCGGCGGCGACCTGTGTCTGCTGATGGCCGCGCGTCAGGCGACGGAGCGGGTGATGACTCCGGTGCAGGTGCCGGCGACGGCCGCCGCGGGAACGGCGATGTCGAGGGTGGGGTTCCAGGTGACGGTGGTGTGGGGGGAGGCCGAACCACCTGAAGGCGTGCCGCCGATCGTCAGCTGGGTGGCGTCGGCTGTGTCCGTCGTGGTGTCGATCACGGAGGCGGTGCCGTCGCGCTGTTGGCCACATACGCCTTGGTGCCGTTCGGGATCATGACGACCCCGATGGGAGCGTCGCCCACGGCGATGGTCGGCACCAGCACGGTGTCCGTGCTGGTCTCGACGATCCGGACGACGTCGTTCTCCATAGGGCTGAATTTGCGTGAAAACTTCGTTTGTTTTATTTGTGTCCTCGCTAGGAATCATTCTGCTTGTCTGGGCATTCCCCTTTTCCTTGTCGGTGCTTTCTTCAGGGTGTCGAAATGCTGCCTGAGCCGCTCGAACGGCCGCAGGTCGCGGCGTGGGCATGTGGGAGGACGCGGGAGCCGGCCTCAACCCGGGTCGGGGGAGCAGGACCCCGTTTGGCTGCTCCCACCCTGCGCACAGCGGGGCATTCGCCAAATATTGCCTTGGCGGCTCAAGTTGTGGTTCGCCGTTTCCCAGGAAAATCGACGATGGAAGTAGGTCACTCATGCGTGCTGGACCGCGACGTGGTCGCCTCCCCGGCTACACCAAGGTGCTGACCGGGAGCCTCATGGCCTCGACGGCTCTGCTGACTCTGGCGACTCCCGCGCTGGCAGCCCCTCATGTTCACCCGACGGCGGGCCGGTTGTCCGTGGGGCCGGGGCCGGGCTCGGACCGGTGTGACGGCTACCCCGAGGGCAAGGCTCTCGAGAGCGTCCTGGGCGGCTGGGACAAATGCAGGGGCGCGACCGGACCCACGGGTCCGACCGGTCCCACCGGGCCGACAGGAGCCACCGGTGAGACGGGGCTCCAGGGCGACACGGGCCCGACCGGTGACACGGGTCCGACGGGCCCGACGGGCGACACGGGTCCGACGGGCCCGACGGGCGACACGGGCCCGACCGGTGCCACCGGTGCTACTGACATCACGTTCGCGAGGGTGTCCAACGCCCAGAGCTGCGCCGACGACACCCAGTGCGACATCACGGTGACCTGCCCGAATGCCGGTCAGGTGGTGACCGGCGGCGGACCCCAGAGCAACGGCTTCGGCGACGACCTCATCCTGATGGCGTCGTGGCCCTCTGCTGACAACGCGTGGAGAGTCGTTGCGGAGAACGAACTGGGCACCACCATCACCTACACGGCCTGGGCCGTCTGCGCCACCGTGTCGTAGCCCCCGTAAGCCGTAAGCAGCTGTGACGCGGCGACCCCGTGGGCGGGCCTTTGAAGCCCTGCTCACGGGGTCGCCCATCTGTCACGGTGACTGCTGGTCAGAGGCCGGAATCAGAAGCCGCGCAGCCTCAGCAGCGGCTCCTTGGTGCCGTCGCCGTCCTCGGACGGCCAGAGCCAGTCCGTGCCACCGGCCGCGATCAGCGCCGCCTTGACGGCGGCGGGTGACGCGCCGGGATGGGTCGCCTTGTAGAGGGCGGCTCCACCCGCGACGTGCGGCGCGGCCATCGAGGTGCCGGACAGGACCGAGTAGCCGCCGTTCCTGAAGGTGGAGCGGATGCACACACCCGGCGCGATCAGATCGATGTCCGCGCCGTAGTTGGAGAAGTCCGCGAAGGTGTCGTCCCGGTCGGTGCGGCAGCTGGCCTTGCCGAGCCCTCCGGACTTGCCGTCGAAGTCGGCCAGGGCGCTGACGGTGATCACTTCGTCGTACGCGGCGGGGGTGGTGTTCTTGGCGTCGGCGTGGTCGTTGGCCGCCGCGACCACATAGGTCACGCCGGCGGCGACGGAGGCGCAGATGGCCTTGTGCATCGCGTCGTTGTTGGCCGTGCCGCACTTGCCGTCGTCGCTGCCGCCCCCGCCGAGGCTCATGTTGACGACGTCGATCTGGTCGGCGTGCTGTGTCACGTAGTCGATGCCGCAGATGACATCCGCGTCGGTGCCCATGCCGAGCGGGTTGAGCACCTGGACCGGCCAGATCCGGGCACCTGGTGCCACGCCGACGACCCCGGTGTTGTTGTCCAGGGCGCCGACGATGCCCGCGACATGGGTGCCGTGGCCGTGCATGTCGAGGACGGGAAGCTGGGGGAACCAGCAGTTCTTGGCGCCCGCCTTGTAGACGTTCAGGTCGGGGTGGTTCGCGTCGACACCGGTGTCGATCACCGCGACATCGACGTTGACCCGGGTGTCCTTGCCGTCGATGGCGGCCGTCGGGCTGAGGTCGGCCTCCACCCGGTCCACGCCGGTGGGGACCGTCTGGGCGAGGGCGCGTACCCTCCGCTCGGGCTGGACGGACTGGACCAGCGGATCGCCGGCGATCGCGGCCGCCGCGCTCGCGCTCATGGAGGCGGCGTAGCCGTGCAGGGCGTGCCGGTACACGTGCCGCACCCTGGCCCCCATGGTGTACGCCTGGGTGACGGCCGCGTTCACCGTGGCCGTGGCGTCCGCCTGGGTGGCGGCGTCCTTGAGGGTCACGATGTACCGGCCGGGGATCTGGTCGGACTGTGTGGCCGTCGTGAACGCCGCTGTCGTGGACGTGTCCGCCGATGTGGACGCGGTGGCCGTCGCGGAGGTCGGTGAAGCGGCCGCCAGGGCCAGGGCTAGGAGGGCGGCGCCGATGAGCTTGGGCATCCCGGACCTTTCGAAGGCGAGTCTGTGGGAGCGAATCGGCGGCGAGTCGGGGATTGATCCCCGATTGTCCGATTCGCTTGAGCGCCCTAGGCCTAGCAGTTGTTGCCGCAGCGAACCATCCCGACATCCGGCGAGTGCGGATTTCGCCGAAGCGATGTCCTCCATGTGGCCGTGTCACAGCACTGCCGCTTCACCGCTTGTGCGTGCCACCGCCGCGGCGCGTGTCGAGCGACCACATGTGCGTACAGCCGGGGCACTGGAGATGGACGACGGTGCCCTTGTTGGAGATCAGATAGCGCCAGTGGTCGCGGCAGTTGCGCTGCTCGGCGCACGGTGCGCAGTCACGGGAGTCGTCGCAGCGCGGGCAGGGCACCCAGGCGCGCCGGGCGATGTCCGCCTGCGGGTCAATGGGAAGCCGCACGGCCGGGCTCCCCTCCGGGACGTCCGGGCCTTTCGGGCAGTACGCCGGCCGCCACGAGCGCGTCGTAGGTGCGCTGCTGCTCGGCGTCGAGTCCGGAGTAGAGCAGGGAGTACGCCGCTTCCTCGTCCCGGAGTGCCGCCACCGGGTCCCAGTCGGGGCCGAGTGCGGCCACGACCTCGGCCCGCCGCCTGGCCTCTTCGAAGGTCAGGTCGATCGAGAAGGATATGTGATCAGGGGTGCGGTCGGCGGCGTGGTCCTGGTCCATGGCATGACTTCCGAGCGGTGCTGGGTCGGGGGACTGCCACGTGTACCAGAGGGCGGGGTGCCGGGGGAAGGGTGGCCTAAGTGGGCATCCGCAGAAGAAGTCGGCTTCTCCCGTGCCGAGAAACTACCCCAGTTGGGATGAAATCGGGCATTCCGATCGTCGGTTTATGGGATTTAATGCGTTATGCCCGATTAGTGGCCCTTGGTGTCGCTGTGATGGAATTCATGGCTGCTTCGCCGTGGCCGCAGGGTCCACGATCCCGCGCACCACCCCCAGATCGACCAGGTCCTGAGGACGCAGCCGCAGCTGGTCCGCGGTGCCGGGCGCATCGCCCGGCCCGCGCTTGAGGATCGCTGCGGCGAGTTCCGGCGCGATCACGGAGAAGTAACTGTCGGGCGTGGCCCAGGTGTTGTCCGGAGCGGCCAGCGCCAGCGCACCGCCCGAGCCGCCCTCGCCGATCACCAGCGTCGTCACCGGGACCCGGGCCTCCGCCATCGCCGCGAAGGCCTCGGCGATCGCCGCGCCCGCACCCTCGCGCTCGGCCTCGGCGTCGTTGGCGGCGCCCGGGGTGTCCACCAGCGTCAGCACGGGGATCCCCAGCCGGTCCGCGAGCCGTACCAGCCGCGCGGCGGTCCGGTACCCGGCCGGCCGGGTCGCGGTGCCCGCCTGCGCCGCGTATGCCACCGTCCGGCCCTCCCGCAGCCCGAAGCCGCACAGCATTCCGGGGTCCGTGCCGCCCCGCCGGTCGCCCTGGACGTCGAGCCGCAGGCCGAAGTACGCGTCGAGATACGCCTGGGCGCGCGGGCGGCGGGCGGAACGTGCCAGCTGCACGGCGCCCCAGCCGGTGGGTGCCGGGTCATGGCTGCCGAGGGCGAGCGGCGGTGGCGGAGCTGACGGCGGTGACGAGGGTGACGGGGCTGACGCGGTCCCGCCCGTCAGCAGCGTCAGCCATGACGCCAGCGTCTCGTGCAGCTCCTCCTGCCGGACGATCGCGTCGATCTGCCCGGCGGCGAGCTGGCCCGCGGCCGTGTACGCGGACGGGTCGGCGTTCTGCGGCCTGACCCGTGACCCGGCGAAGCCGATCTGGGCCCCGGGAAGGGCCAGGACCACATCCGCGCCGGCGCCGAGGGTGGCCCAGCCGCCGCCCGTCGTGGGATCCCGCAGCACCGCGATCTGGGCAAGCCCCGCCTCACGGGTCTGTGCGGCGGCGCGCGCCACACGCTGGAGCTGGCTGAGGGCGATCATGCCCTCCTGCATCCGGCTGCCACCCGTGGCGATCAGCGACACGAGGGGCAGGCGTACGGCACGGGCATGGGCGTACGCGGCCTCCAGCCGGTCCCCCGTCCGCTCACCCAGCGAGCCGCCCATGAAACGGAACTCGAAGGAGACGATCACGGCCCGGCACCCACCGATCCGCCCGACGCCCCAGACGACCGACTCCTCCTCGCCGCTGCGGGCCGCCGCCCGGACCCGCGAGGCTCCGTAACCGTCCCAGCCGATCGGCCCGTCGGGATGCGCGGTCCCCACCCCCACAGCGGTGTCCGCGGGCGGGCCCGTCTGCGGCGTCTCCTCGAAGGCCTCGCTGACCAGCGCGATCGCCTCCCGCGCGGTCAGCCGGTCAGCCATGGGTCAGCGCCCGCTTCATGATCTTGCCCATGTCGTTGCGGGGCAGGCTTTCCACGTAGTGGACCGTACGGGGCCGCTTGTGCGGGGCGAGCTGCGCGGCGACATGGTCCGCCAGCGCCTCGGCCGACGGCGGATGCTGCGGATCAGCCGCCACCACCCACGCGACCACCCGCTCACCCAGATCCGCGTCCGGCTCGCCGGTCACCGCCACCTCCCGTACGCCGGGGTGGTCCAGCAGCGCGTTCTCGATCTCCCCGGCACCGATCTTGTAGCCACCGCTCTTGATCAGGTCGGTCGCCTTGCGGCCCACGATCCGCACATGGCCGTCCGCGTCCCGTACGGCCATGTCACCGGTGCGGAACCAGTCCCCGTCGAACGCCGCCGCCGTCGCGTCCGGCCGGTTGAGGTACCCGGTGAACAGGCTCGGGCCCTTCACCTGGATCTCGCCCACCGTCTCGCCGTCGTACGACGTGATCTCGGAACCGTCCTCCTCCACCAGCCGCAGCCCCACGGCCCGCAGCGGTACGCCGACCGATCCGGGCCGGGCCTCGCCGTCGACCGGGACGCTCGTGTTCATCAGCGTCTCGGTCATCCCGTAGCGCTCGATGACGCGCCGTCCGGTACCCGCCGCGATCCGCTCGTGGTCGTACACGGGAAGTGCGGCAGAACCGGAGACCAGCAGCCGCGCGCCCGCGAGGGCCTTCGCCAACTCCGGGTCGCCGGTCAGTGCTTCGGCCAGCCGGTGGTACATCGTCGGCACTCCGAACAGCATCGTCCCGCCCGCGCCCAGCTCCCGCGCCACGCCCTCCGCCGAGAACCTCCCGAGGTGCCGCACCTCGCCGCCCCGGCGCAGCGGGCCCAGGACCCCGAGGATCAGCCCGTGCACATGGAACAGCGGGAGGCCGTGGACGAGTACGTCGTCGCCGGTCCACGCCCAGGCTTCGGCCAGCGCGTCCAGCGTCGCCGTGATCGCCCGCCGGGGCAGCACGGCACCCTTCGGGGCGCCGGTGGTCCCCGAGGTGTAGACGATCAGCGCGGGGGCTTCGGGATCGTCCGGCTCGGCCGGAAGCTCCGCATCCGCCCCGGTCCCCGTCACCGTGATGTCCAGCCGCTTCAACCCGGCCAGCACCGAAGGGAGCTCGTCGTCCGGCGCAGCGAGCACCACTGAGGGCGCGCTGTCCCCGACGACATGGGACAGCTCCCGTTCACCGGTCTTCGGATTCAGCGGTACGGCGGGAACTCCCGCGAGCAGCGCGGCCACCACCCCGACCGCCGTCTCGAGCGTCGGCGTGGCCCACACCGCGATCCGGCCCGCGCCCGCGATCCGGCCCGCCAGCGCCCCCGCCGCCGTGGCGAGTCCGCCGTATGTCAGCGACCGGTCGCCGAACCGCAGGGCGGGACGGTCCGGCGCGGCTGCCAGCACCGGAAACACCGGCAGGGCCGGAACCGCTGGGACCGCCGGCAACGCAGCACTCACGAGTCGTCCTCCTCAATTCTGGGGCACCCCCATCATTGTCCCCACGCCCTGCCTACTCGTGCGTAACGAATTCGGGGTGGAAGAGGGGTGGACCGAGGGTCAGGTCAGGGGAGCGGCAGCGCCAGCCGCACCGCGTACACCGCCACCAGACCGAACCCCACCCGGAAGGTCCAGGCCCGGGCCCGCGCCCCGATCCGTGCCCCCGCGATCCCGCTCACCGCGACCAGCAGCTGCTGCCACGCCAGCGAGGCGACGAAGGCCCCGGTGACGAACACCGTCCCGGCGGCTCCGCTGCTCAGCTCGGCGCCCTGGGCGGTGGTGAGCGCCGCGAAATAGAGCGCGGTGGTCGGGTTGACCAGGGTCAGTGCGGCGAACCGGACGAAGGTCCGCCCCGACCCTCCCGTCGCCGCAACGCCCGTTGCCGCCGCGCCCTTCTCCACCACGGCGGAGGAGTCGTCACCGGCGGTGTGCCGTGACGCACACAGCCCCCGTACCGCGATGACCATCAACACCGTGGCCGACACCACCCGGACCCACGCCTCCACCCCGGTCAGCGCGGCGGCGACCAGCGGGCCGACGGCCGTCGCGAGCGCCGCGTACACGAGGTCGACGACCGCGACGGCCGCCGCGGCCGCGACGGCGTTACGGCGGTCCCGCAGGCTCTCCTGCACCAGCAGCACACCCATCGCGCCGACGGGCATCGCCACGCCGAGGCCTGCGGCAGCTCCGGCCACCGCGGTCGTCCACATCTCGCTCATGGCGCACACCATCGGACGCGGGCCGGGGCTCACGCGGCCGGATTACGGTGAGGGCTGCGACAATCGCGGTATGGATCGCCTGGACAGTGAAATCCTCGGTGTGCTGCGAGAGGATGCGCGGATCTCGTACCGCGATCTGGGAGTGCGGGTCGGGCTGAGCGCCAACGCCGCGGCCGACCGGGTGCGCAGGATGCGCCGCGAGGGGGTCATCCGGGGGTTCACGACCCTCGTGGACCCGGCCGCGGCGGGAAGTCGCGAGGGGCTCGTGGTCTTCATCGACATCACCCTGCGTCTGGACACCACGAACGAGGAGTTCGAGGACGCGGTGCTGCGCCTGCCGGGGATCACCGAGGTCGTCCATGTCACCGGAGCCCACGACTATCTCGTCCGCGCCCGCGTCGCGGACCCGGCGGCGTTGGACACCTTGCTGCGCCGGCTCAAGCGGGAGGCGGGGGTGGCCCAGTCGAGCACCCGCATCGCCCTGCGCGCGGCCAGGTAGCGCTCCCCTGCGGCGCACCCCGCGGGCACGCACGGGGACAGCGGGGGACTCCCGGGTGGCACGCCGGATTCCCGGCGAAGCGCCTACGCGGTCAGCGGGTTGAGCACCATCGACTTGACCCGCCCTTCCAGCATCGCCCCGAGCCCCACCACCGCGCACACATCAGGCTGCTCGGCGATGTGCACCGGCATACCGGTCTCGTCGCGCAGCATCTGGTCCAGGCCCGGAAGCAGCGCGCTGCCGCCGACCATCATGATCCCCCGGTCGGCGAGGTCGGCGACCAGATCGGGCGGGCAGTCGCGCAGGATCTTCCCGATGCCGTCGAGCACGGCGGTGAGCGGGGTGTGAATGGCGTCGCGTACGGCCGCGGTGTCCACCTTCACCGACCGTGCGAGCCCGGTGGCCACATCCCGCCCGTGGATCTCGGTGGACGCGGGCCCCCGGACGGTGAGGCCGTTCTCGCTGAGCGCGAGCTGCAGCGGGCGTACGGACTGGCTGGGCAGCATCAGCGCATGCTGGTGGCGCAGATGCTGGATCACCGCGTGGTCGACCGCGTCCCCGCCGACCGGGATCCGCACGGCAGTGACGATCGAGCCCAGGGAGAGCACGGCGATCTGGGTGGTGGCGGCGCCGCACGCCATGATCATGGTGGCCGTGGGCTGCTCCACCGGGAGCCCGCAGCCGACGGCCGCCGCGATCAGGGTGTCGACCAGCTCGACACGCCGGGCGCCCAGCCCGACCAGGGTCTCCACGGTGGCGCGCTGGGCGAGCGGATCGGCCTGGTGCGGGGTGCAGGCGGCGGCCCGCAGCCGGGGCTTGCGGCGCAGCTGGCGGCGCAGCTTCTCGCCGAGCAGATGCCGCAGCATGCGCTGGGCCATCTCGATGTCCACGACGGTGCCGCCGGACACGGGGCGCATGACCCGGATGTAGTCGGGGGTGCGCCCGGTCATCTGCTGCGCGAACTCGCCGACGGCGATGAGCGCGCCGCTGCGCATGTTCACGGCGACGACACTCGGCTCGTCGACGACGAGCCCGGCGCCCTTGACGAAGACACGGGTCCGCGCGGCGCCGATGTCGACGGCCACGTGGCAGCGGCGCAGCTGGTCGAGGCTGACGGTCACGGCGGTCCTCCCGGGATCGGTTTCTCTTCGCATCGTGCGACCGCCAGGCGCTGGGCGCGCGTTGTGATGAGCCGCTCGGGGGGAAGCCCGTGACGACACGTCAGTATCGGAGCACGCGTCACATCAGGCGCTGCAACAGCCCCCAGGTGAACTCGGCGACGCACGGCGTGCCCCCGGGCAGTGTGAACGCCAGCCCCCAACGGGTCGGCGCCGTGCCCTCCATGGGCCGTACGGGGGCGAAGGCCTTGGCCACCTCGTCCACCGTGCAGGACCAGGGGCGCAGATCGTCCCCCGTGCGCAGCTCGGGACCCGGCGCCCCCGGCGCGCGGACGAGCCACTCGTTCCATACGGCCCCGCCGGGTGCCGCCAGTACCTCGAACCGCAGGTCGGGCCACAGCGGCACGGGCCACAGGAGGGCATCGCACTCCAGGTCGCCGATGCGGCGGCGGGCTGTGGACTCGGGCTCGCCGAGCACGGAGCGGTAGCGGGACAGAGTCCCGCGCGCCCGGGGTGAGCGGAGTATCGCCTGCCAGCGGCGGTTCGCCTCACGCATGTCCGCGACCGACGCGCCCAGCCGGTGCCGTGCGTCCTCGACCAGCTCCGGCTGGTGGTCGGCCATCCGGCGGAGCAGGACGAGCTGGAACTCGTGGGGCCCGAAGCTGTTCATGTGCCTCATCGTGCCCCGAGTCCACGGCGCGGCCGCGCCGTGGAACCGCGGATTCCACACAGGATCCTCACAGCGTCGGCTATCTCTGCCGCCCGTCCGCTGCGTACGCTGCGGGCGCCATGGACTACTGCTACCAGTGCCGTCGGCACCTCAATGGGGCTCTGGCGTGCGCCGGATGCGGTACACCCGCGGAGGGGCTGAGGTATCACAACCCCGCCGTCGTCCCCGCCGCCATGCCCGCAGCCCGGGTGCCGGTGGCCGAGGCCGGCCCCGCCCCGGTGAACAGGCCTTCCGCCGCGCCGTCCGACGAGGTCGTGGTCGAGCTCGGCGGTGCGTACGACGAGCCCCGGACGCCGTCAGGACACCGCCGCGCGCCCACCGAGAGCCGGAAGACGCGCAGGTCGGCGGGTGTCCGCAGACGCCGCAAGCGTGGCCGGAAGGTCGTGGTCGGCGCGGTCGGCCTGGCCCTCGCCGCGGGCGTGCTGAGTCTGACCGAGCTGGCGAAGGAGACCGTCTGGGGCGGCGACGGTGCCTCCGTGGAGGTCCGCGAGGAGGAAGCGCCGCCCCAGGTCGAGGAGATCCCCGACCCGGCCGTCAGTGACCTGCCCGCGGAGAGCCCGAGCGGGGTCAGCGAGGCGCCCGAGACGGAATCGGCGGCGCCTCGCCCCAGCGCCACGGGAGGCGGGGGCCCCACGGGCCGCCCCGTGGCCGTGGGGTCCTCGTCGAAGGCGGTGCGGTCCGGCTCGTCCTTGCCCGCGCCGGATCACAGCAGTGACGATTCTGCTTCGGAGTCGCCGGAGTCCGGCGGCAAGCCCTCCGACCCGGGCGGTGCGGGTTCGGCGAAGCCCACGAAGCGCGTCGGCCCGCCTCCGGCGCCCACCCCCACTCCGACGCCCTCGCCCAGCGAGACATGCACCTGGTTCCTCTTCTGGTGCACCTGAGGATCCCGGTTCACCTGAGGGCCGGCGCCCTCGTGGTCATACCTCGCCCAGCATCCGCCTGAGCAGGTCCCGCAGCACCGTGCGCTCCTGCGCCGAAAGCTCCGCGAGCGGCTCCCGCGCGAAGTGCAGGGATTCCCGAAGCTCCCGCGCGGTCTCCTGGCCCAGGGTCGTGGCCGCGGCGATCTTCACCCTGCGGTCGGCCGGATCCGGCCGCCGCTCGACGAGCCCCCGGGCCTCCAGCCGGTCGATGATCCCCGTCACGTTCGACGGCTCGCACTTCAGCTGACGCGCGATCCGGCGCATGGGGGTGGCCTCGACGGAGAGCAGCCCCAGCACCCGGGCCTGGGCGCCGGTGAGGTTGTGCCGGGCCGCGGCCTCCTCGTACTCGTCGTGGTAACGGGTCACGACCGTGCCGATGAGGTCGACGACCTCCAGGGTCAGTGGGTCCGTTGGTGTGATGGCCATGGCAGCAGCATACCCGGATACTTGACAACATGAAATATCTAGGCGCATGGTTGTTTCAGGTACTGAAATTCATGTACTGAAACATCCAGTAGGAGGCATCGCAGCCATGTCCGCACTTCCCGCGTCCAGCCGTGAATGGCACCTCGTCGCCCGTCCCCACGGCTGGCCCAAGCCCGAGGACGTCGCCCTCCGCGAGGTCCCGGTGGCGGAGCCGGGCGAGGGACGGATCCTCGTGCGCAATCTCCACTTCTCGGTCGACCCCTATATGCGCGGCCGGATGAACGATGTGAAGTCCTACGCCCCGCCGTACCAGCTCGACCGGCCCATGGAAGGCGGCGCCGTCGGCGAGGTCGTCGCGTCCGGCGCCGAGGGCTTCGCCGTCGGTGACCACGTCCTGCACGGCCTGGGCTGGCGCGAGTACGCGGAAGTGCCCGCCCAGCAGGCCGCCAGGGTGGACCCCTCCGTCGCCCCGCTCTCCGCCTACCTGGGCGTGCTCGGTATGCCCGGGATGACCGCCTACGCGGGCCTCTTCGAGGTCGCCTCCTTCAAGGAGGGCGACGCGGTGTTCGTGTCCGGCGCCGCGGGAGCCGTCGGCAGTCTGGTCGGCCAGATGGCGAAGCTGAAGGGCGCCTCGCGCGTCATCGGCTCGGCCGGCTCCGACGAGAAGGTCAAGCTGCTGGTGGAGGAGTACGGCTTCGATGCCGCGTTCAACTACAAGAACGGCCCCGTCGCCGAGCAGCTCGCGGCCGCCGCGCCGGACGGTATCGACGTCTACTTCGACAACGTCGGCGGTGAGCACCTCGAGGCCGCGCTCTCCTCGTTCAACCTGCACGGCCGCGCCACCATCTGCGGAATGATCGCCCAGTACAACGCCACCGAGCCCACTCCGGCCCCGCGCAACCTCGCCATGGTGATCGGCAAGCGGCTGCGGCTCCAGGGCATGCTGGTCTCCGACCATGCGGCGCTCCAGCCCCAGTTCGTCCAGGAGGTGGGCGGCTGGCTGCGCTCCGGCGAGCTCAAGTACAACGAGACCGTGGTCGAGGGCATCGAGCACGGCTTCGACGCCTTCCTCGGCATGCTGCGCGGCGAGAACACCGGGAAGATGGTCGTCTCCCTGTCCCGCTGATCCACCGGAGCACCGGGCCGCACCCCACCGGGGTGCGGCCCGCACCGCGTCCAAGGCGGCGCCGACGCATCCCCGCAGGACGGTTCCGCCCGCCCGATAGGGTGTGCGACATGCGTGATTTCGGGGCGGGCTTCGGCTACATGGTGAAGGGTCAGCAGTGGGTCGGCAGGCACGGCCGGTGGTTCGGCCTCGGGCTGCTGCCCGGGCTGATCACCATGGTGCTGTACGCCGGTGCACTCGTCGGACTCTGGTACGGCTCCGACGACATGGTGGACTGGGCCACCCCGTTCGCGGACGACTGGTCCTCCGCGTTGCTCGGGGCGTTCCGGGGTTTCCTGACCGCGCTGGTCTTCGTCTTCGGCCTGTTCCTGGCCGTGATCACCTTCACGGCCGTGACTCTGCTGGTCGGACAGCCCTTCTACGAGTCGCTCTCCGAGCAGGTCGACCGTGCCGAGGGCGGCGAGGTCCCCGAGTCCGGGCGCGGCTTCTGGCACGAGTTGTGGATCTCCGCGAGGGACAGCCTGAAGGTGCTGCTGAGGGTGGCGCTCTATGGCGTGCTGCTCTTCGCACTCGGCTTCATCCCGGTGATCGGCCAGACCGTCGTCCCCGTGCTCGGCTTCTGTGTCTCCGGCTTCTTCCTCGCCGAGGAGCTCACCGCCGTGGCCCTCCAGCGACGCGGCGTCGACCTGAGGGAGCGCCTCACCCTGCTCCGTGGCCGCCGCATGCTCACCCTCGGCTTCGGAGTCCCGCTCGCCCTGGCCTTCGTGGTCCCCTTCGTCGCGGTCTTCCTGATGCCGGGCGCGGTGGCGGGCGCGACGCTGCTGGTACGCGATCTGACGGCGGCTCCCGAAGAGCCGCAGCCACAGCCCGAGCCGCAGCTGGCCCCGCAGGGCCGGTACGGCTTCAGCAAGGACCAGGCTCGCCCCTGAGCCGTGTTCGGGGGGAGCGCGGCGCGCCGCCACGGCGCGCCTTCGGGGTCTGCGGCGTGCACGCGGAATCCTGGGTGATCTCCCCCGGAGGTGTGAGGCACCCGCACCACCCCGGGGCGGTACCTGACAGCCGCCCCGGGGTTCCGGATACGCGACGCGCGCGACCGATTCGGCCTACGCGGGCGGTTCGGCCGCCGTCACCTGCCGGTAGGCGATCTCCGCGAGCCGCCGCTGGCCGTCCTTGCCGGGATGGAACGAGTCCCAGGGGCTCAACTGCTCCCCGGTGAAGCGGTAGTCGAAGACCGCTCCTCCGTCGTAACGGCAGCGCCGATCCTTCGCGCACACGTCCTTGAGCGCCTCGTTGTACGCCACCACCCGCTCGTACACCCGGTCCCTGCGCTGCCCGGCGGCCTCGCTCAGGTCCTCGGCGTCGCCGAGCATCGAGGCGCAGATGCCCAGCTTCCAGACCTGCAGGCCGAGCGGGTTGACCCGGCCGGTCGACCACAGGCGCTTCAGGTCGGGGATGCTCGACACATACACCTGCGCCTTGGGCGCGGTGCGGCGCAGCGCGCGCATCGCCGATTCGAACGATGCGGTGAACTCCTTGACCGGGGTCATCAGATCGGGTGAGTCGCGGCATGCGTCGTTGGCGCCCGCCATCACCGTGACCAGTTCGGGGCGGCGCGCGGCGGCCGCGGTCATCTGGGCCGGGAGGTCCGCCATCCGGGCCCCGCTGCCGGCGTGGTTCCAGCTCCGGTCACCCGCGGCCGGACCCAGCAGGCGCTGCGCCAGGCTGCGCACCCCGGCGTCGGTGCCGGTCGCCCAGGACGCCTCCGGGCAGTCCGCGAGCAGGGCGCAGACGTCGAAACCCCGGGTGATCGAGTCGCCGACGGCCGCGATCGAGGCGGGGCTGCGGTCCCAGACCGGGGTGGGGGAGGGGGACGGCCGGGGTGCCTTGGGACGGGCGCCGTGCTGCACGGCGGACGGACCGTCACAGGCTGTGACCGCGGTCTGGCCGAGGAGTGCCGCCGCCGTCAACGCGGCGACAGCGGCAAACGGGCGAACCCTCTTTCGCCCATTCCGCTGTATTCCGTGCATCCTTCCCTCCCCGTCGGTGCCCCTGGGACACCCCATTTCCCCCGGCGCACGGTAGCTTTGCCCCGTCGAACCAGAGGCGGCCGGGTCCACCGGCTCCGGTAAATTACATCACGTCACATGCTGTCCGTTATGGGCGGGTTCACGGAGTTTCATAGCGGATGATGTTTACTGAGGCCCCTGGGGAAAGGCGAACCCCGTCCCACACTGGAGGTCCCGGTGACGACACGCGGCGTTCTGTACGTTCACTCCGCACCACGCGCGCTGTGCCCGCACGTCGAATGGGCGGTGGCGGGCGTACTGGGTGTGCGGGTCCAACTCGACTGGGTCCGGCAGCCCGCGTCGCCGGGCACCTGGAGAGCGGAGTTCTCCTGGCAGGGAGAAGCGGGCACGGCCTCCAAGCTCGCGTCCGCGCTGCGCGGCTGGCAGCTGCTCCGCTTCGAGGTCACCGCGGAGCCGACCCCCGCCGCCGAGGGTGAGCGCTACAGCGCCACTCCCGAGCTGGGCATCTTCCACGCCGTCACCGGTATCCACGGAGACATCCTGATCCCCGAGGACCGGCTGCGCGCCGCCATGGCCCGCTCCGCGCAGGGCGAGACGGAGCTGGAGGCCGAGATCTCCAGGCTGCTGGGCAAGCCCTGGGACGACGAGCTGGAGCCCTTCCGGTACGCGGGCGAGGGCGCGCCGGTCCGCTGGCTGCACCAGGTGGTCTGACCCCCGGATCGTCCCGCACCGCGCCAGGCACGCGCGAAGGGCCCGTCTCCCCGGGGAGACGGGCCCTTCGCGTTGTCCCGGTGCGTTCCCGGTGCGTCAGACCGTACGGAACGCCAGCACCACGTTGTGACCGCCGAAGCCGAACGAGTTGTTGATCGCCGCGATCGTGCCGTCGGGCAGCGCCCGCGGCTCACCGCGCACGATGTCCGCGTCGACCTCGGGGTCGAGGTCGTCGACGTTGATGGTCGGCGGGGCGAGACGGTGGTGCAGGGCGAGGACCGTCGCGACGGTCTCGATGCCCCCCGCGCCACCGAGCAGATGCCCGGTCATCGACTTGGTCGCGGACACCGCGACATGGTCCAGGTCGTCGCCGAGTACCTTGCGCAGCGCCTTGACCTCCGCGACATCACCCTGAGGAGTGGACGTCGCATGGGCGTTGAGGTGGACGACCTCGCCCGGCTTGAGGTCCGTCGAGTCGAGCAGGTTCTGGAGCGCGGCGGCGATACCGCGGCCCGTCGGCTCCGGCTGGGCGATGTGGTGGCTGTCCGCGGACAGTCCCTGGCCGAGCACCTCGCAGTAGACGCGGGCGCCACGGGCGGCGGCGTGCTCCGCCGACTCCAGGATCACCACACCGGCGCCCTCGCCGAGCACGAAGCCGTCACGGTCCTTGTCGTAGGGACGCGACGCCTTCTCGGGCTCGTCGTTGTTCTTGGACATCGCCATCATGTTGGCGAACGCGGCGACCGGCAGCGGGTGGATAGCCGCCTCCGTACCGCCCGCGATCACCACATCGGCACGGCCGCTGCGGATCATCTCGACGGCGTAGCCGATCGCCTCGGCGCCCGACGCGCAGGCGGAGACCGGGGTGTGCACGCCCGCCTGGGCGTTCACCTCCAGACCCACGTTCGCGGAGGGGCTGTTGGGCATCAGCATCGGCACGGTGTGCGGGGAGACGCGGCGTACGCCCTTCTCCTTCAGCACGTCGTACTGGTCGAGCAGCGTGGTGACACCACCGATACCGGACGCGATGACCGCGCCGAGCCGCTCGGGCGCCACCTGCGCGCCCTCGGCGGACTCCGCGCCGGCCGGGCCGGCGTAACCCGCGTCGGCCCATGCCTCACGGGCGGCGATCAGCGCGAACTGGGCGGAACGGTCCAGCTTTCGGGCGACCGGACGCGGCAGCACATCGGCCGGGTCGACGGCCACCGGGGCGGCGATCCGGACGGGCATGTCGGCGAAGCGTTCGTCCTCCAGAGGGCGGACGCCGGAGCGTCCCGCGATCAGACCTTCCCAGGTCGATGCGGAGTCGCCACCCAGCGGTGTGGTTGCGCCGATACCGGTGACGACCACGGTGCGATTGGTCGAGTTCACAGGAATTCTTTCTCCACGGTCTAAGCGGTGAGGCGGTTGCGTGAATCAGCGGCGCCACCGCTGGGTGGCGTACCTGATCGGCCTTTGATCAGGCCTGGTGCTTCAGGATGTAGCTGGCGGCGTCGCCGACCGTCTTGAGGTTCTTGACGTCCTCGTCCGGGATCTTGACGTCGAAGCGCTCTTCGGCGGCGACGACGACCTCGACCATGGACAGCGAGTCGACGTCCAGGTCGTCGGTGAAGGACTTGTCCAGCTGGACGTCCTCCGCCGGGATACCCGCGATCTCGTTGACGATCTCCGCGAGACCTTCGACGATCTCTTCCTGAGTGGCGGCCATGTGGCGCTCCTTCGGTGTGTAGCTCGGTGTCTGGCTGAGGGTTGAACTGGCTTGCCCGGAATCCCGGACAACCGGAGTGCTACCGGAAGTCCGGAAGATCCGCATGCTTGCCTAGGGGAGGGTAACGACCGTCGCGGCGTAGACGAGCCCCGCCCCGAAGCCGATGACGAGCGCGGTGTCGCCGCTCTTCGCCTCTCCGGTCGCCAGAAGCCGCTCCATCGCGAGCGGAATCGAGGCGGCCGAGGTGTTGCCGGTGGTCTCCACATCACGGGCGACCGTGACGTGCTCCGGCAGTTTCAGGGTCTTCACCATCGAGTCGATGATCCGCATGTTGGCCTGGTGCGGGATGAAGACATCCAGGTCGTCCGCGCTGATTCCGGCCGCGTCCAGCGCCTGCTGGGCGACCTTCGCCATCTCGAACACGGCCCAGCGGAACACCGCCTGGCCCTCCTGGGTGATGGCCGGGAAGCGCTCGGGAGTCCCGTTGCGGTACTCCGCCCACGACACGGTCTGCTTGATCGTGCCCGACTTGTCGCCTTCGGAGCCCCAGACCGTGGGGCCCATCCGCGGTTCCTTCGCCGGCCCGACCACGACCGCGCCCGCGCCGTCGCCGAACAGGAAGGCCGTGGCGCGGTCCTCCAGGTCGGTCAGATCGCTGAGCCGCTCGACCCCGATCACCAGCACGTACTCGGCGGAACCTTCCACCACCATGCCCTTGGCGAGGGCCAGTCCGTAGCCGAAGCCGGCACAGCCCGCCGAGATGTCGAAGGCCGCGGCCTTGTTCGTGCCGAGCTTGTCGGCGATCTCGGTGGCGATGGCAGGCGTCTGGTGGAAGTGCGAGACGGTGGAGACGACCACGGCGCCGATCTGCTCCGGGGTCAGCCCGGCATCGGCGATGGCCTTGCCCGACGCCTCGATCGACATCGCGGCGACGGTCTCCTCGTCGTTCGCCCAGTGCCGGGTCGCGATGCCCGAGCGGGAACGGATCCACTCGTCGGACGAGTCGATCGTCTCCAGGATCACCTCGTTGGGCACGACGCGGGTGGGGCGGTAACCGCCGACACCCATGATCCGTGCGTACGGCGCGCCCTGGCTGGGCCTGATCTTCGACATGCGCTTTACGGCTCCTTCGTCAGGCGCTGGGCGAGCCCGCCGCGTCTGCGGCGTGCGAGGCGTCGGCGGCGGGGGCCGTGGCGCCCGCGGACTCCGCGATGAGCGTGCGGGCCGCCTCGAGGTCATCTGGGGTCTTCAGCGCGAGTGTCCGCACGCCGGGCAGGGCGCGCTTGGCCAGACCGACGAGGGTGCCGCCGGGGCACACCTCGATGATCGCAGTCGCACCCAGCTGCTTGAACGTATCCATGCACAGGTCCCAGCGCACCGGGTTGGCGACCTGCCCCACGAGCCGGGCGACGACTTCGTCGCCCGCCGTGACGACGGCACCGTCCCTGTTCGAGACGTACGGCACCTTCGGGTCCATGGGGGCCAGCGCCTTGGCGGCCTCCTCCAGCTTTGCGACCGCGGGCGCCATGTGGTGCGTGTGGAACGCGCCGGCCACCTTGAGTGCCACGACCTTGCGGACACCCTCGGGCTTGTCCGCGTCCAGCGCGGCGAGCTGCTCCTTGGTGCCGGCGGCCACGATCTGGCCCGCGCCGTTCACGTTCGCCGGAGTCAGTCCGAGCTTCTTCAGGTGCGCGATGCTCACCTCGGGGTCACCGCCGAGCAGCGCCGACATGCCCGTCTCGGTGACGGCGGCGGCCTCGGCCATCGCGAGGCCCCGGGTCCGTACGAGACGCAGTGCCGCCGCCTCGTCGAGGACACCGGCGAACGCGGCAGCGGTGATCTCGCCGACGCTGTGACCGGCGAGGGCGCCGGGCGCGAAGTCTTCGCGCGCGTCGCCGAGCGCCTCACGCAGCGCGGAAGCCGAGAGCAGACCGGCCGCGACGAGCAGCGGCTGAGCCACGGCCGTGTCGCGGATCTCGTCCGCGTCGGCCTTTGTGCCGTAGTGGGCAAGGTCGAGTCCGATGGCGTCGGACCAGACCGCGATGCGGTCCGCGGCGCCGGGGAGTTCGAGCCAGGGAGTCAGGAAGCCGGGCGTCTGAGCGCCTTGGCCGGGAGCGACGAGTACGAGCACCCTCACACTCTCTCTTGTGGATGGTCCGAGCCGCCCGTGGGGACAGGGACCAAGAACCGTCAGGGGAATTGTCGGTGTTCGACAAAAGACTAGGACTGGAGATCGCCGTCTACCAGACGCCCGAGGATGAGTGCGATCCGGAGAGTGAACGCGGAGCGGACATCAGAGGGTGACCAACCGGTGACGTCGGTCACACGTCGGAGGCGGTAGCGAACGGTGTTGGGGTGGACGAAGAGCATCCGGGCGGCGCCTTCGAGGCTGCTGGCCTGCTCCAGATAGACACTGAGGGTTTCCAGCAGCGCCGAGCCGGCTTCTTCCAGTGGTCTGTAGATCTCCTCCACCAACTGCTCGCGCGCTGAAGGGTCGCCCGCGATGGCGCGTTCCGGCAGCAGATCGTCCGCCAGAACCGGACGCGGGGCATCCTGCCATGCCGCACACGCCTTGAGCCCCGCTGCGGCGGCCTGCGCGGAGCGTGTCGCCGCCAGCAGATCCGGTACGACCGGGCCGGCCACCACGGGCCCCGCCGCGTAGGGGCCGATCAGGCCCTTGGCGACATGCAGCGGGTTGTCGCTGCCACCGGCGATGACCACCAGCCGGTCACCGAGCACACCGGTCAGCACCTGGAGCTTGGCGTGCCGGGCCGCGCGGCGGATGGCCTCCACGGTGAGCTCGCTGTCCCCGTCGGGGGCGGTGCCCAGCACCACGCACACATGCTCCGGCGAGTTCCAGCCGAGCGCCGCGGCCCTGCTGACGGCGCCCTCGTCGGCCTCGCCGGACAGCACCGCGTTGACCACCAGCGATTCGAGCCTGGCGTCCCAGGCGCCGCGCGCCTCGGCCGCCTGCGCGTAGACCTGGGCGGTGGCGAAGGCGATCTCCCGCGCGTAGACCAGCAGGGCCTCGCGCAGGATCGACTCGTCACCCGGCGCCGCGACCTCCTCGATCGCCACTTCCATGACCTCGATGGTGGTGCGCACCATCTCCACCGTCTGCCGCAGCGTGATCGCCCGGGTCAGCTCACGCGGCGCCGTGCCGAAGACGTCGGTCGAGATCGCCTGGGGTGTCTCGGGGTGCCGGAACCACTCCGTGAACGCCGCGATACCCGCCTGGGCCACCAGGCCGATCCACGACCGGTTCTCCGGTGGCATCGCCCGGTACCACGGCAGCATCTCGTCCATGCGGGCGATGGCGTTCGCGGCGAGCCGCCCCGAGGACTGCTCCAGTCGCTTCAGGGTCGCGGAGTGCGGATGGGCGGCGTTCGCGGGCAGAGCCGGCTCGGCGGGTTCGGGATGGGGCACGGGGACAAGAGTGCCTTATCAGGACGCCTATGCGGAGACTCGGGGTCCGGACCGGGGGTTCGGGCGGGGGCCGCTCCGCGAGTCCGCGGGGTCAGCTCCGGGAGCCGAGGAGAGGACCCGCCCATGTGTCACCGTCTACCGTGGAGCGTGTGATTTCCGTACGGCGCGCCGCGGGGCGCTACCGGGGTGGAGACGAGGCCACCGGCATCGAGTCGCTGCACGCGTTCTCGTTCGGACGTTTCTACGAGCCCGACAATCTGCGCTTCGGGGCGATCATCGCCTGCAACGAGGAACGGCTGGCACCGGGGGCCGGATTCGCCGAGCACCCCCACAGCCACACCGAGATCGTGACCTGGGTGGTGGAGGGCGAGCTGACGCACCGGGACGGCACCGGCAGCGCCACCGTCGTACACCCCGGCGATGTGCAGCGGCTGAGCTCGGGGGGCGGGGTGCGCCATGTCGAGCGCAACGACACCGACGCGCCGCTGGTCTTCGTGCAGATGTGGCTGTCACCCGTGGAGCCCGGCGGGGAGCCGTCGTACGAGGTCGTCCGGGGGATCGCCGACTCCACCCCCTACGCCCTCCCGCAGTCCGGGGCGATGCTGCACGTGCGCCGCCTCGGCAGGGACGAACGCACCGCGGTCCCGGAGTCGCCCCTGGTGTACGTGCACGTGGTGCGGGGTGTGGTGCGGCTGGCCGGGGACGAGCTCGGGCCTGGCGACGCCGCGCGGATCACCGGAGGGCTGGGCCTCGAGCTCGCGGGGGCCTCCCCGGCCGAGGTGCTGATGTGGGAGCTGAACCACTGACCGCCTGCGCTGCCCCTGCCCGCACCGCTGCCTCCCCTCGACGGTGTACGGCGCAGAGCCGGGCGGGTGCGCGTCAGCGCAGTGCGCTCTTCTTCTGCCACTCCTCCCACGACAGGTTCCACGCCCCGAAGCCGTTCTCCGGCGCGACCGTGCCCTTGGTCTCCTCGCCCTTGATCTCGAACGGGTCCCCGGGGCGCACCTGTCCGTAGAACCAGGCCGCGTTCTCGTCGCTCATCCCGATGCAGCCCGAACTGTGGTTGGCGTTGCCGAAGTACTGGGCGTTCCACGGCGCCGCGTGCGCGTACATCCCCGACCAGGTCAGCCGCATCGAGTAGTCGACCATCTTGTCGTAGGCGTCGCCGAGGCCCACGGTCTCGGAGTTCATGTTGATCGTGCCCTCCTTGGCCATCAGCACGGCGGTGCCGCGCCAGGAGCGCTTGTCGCCGCCCGGTGTGCCACCGGAGACGGGGATACGCCGGACGGCCTTGCCGTCGCGCAGCAGCGTGAGCTGGTGGCTGTCGAGGTCGACCTTGACGATCTGCTGGGCGCCGATGGTGAAGGTGGTCGTGTAGTCGCGCACGAACCAGCCGCCGCCGTCCCCCGAATCGGTGCCGTCCAGCTCGGCGTTGAGGGTGACCTTGGTACCGGGCTTCCAGTACGCCTTGGGCCGCCAGTCCACCCTGTCGTTGCCGGACCAGTCGCGCATCCAGCCCCAGGAGCCCTCGGTGTTGTCCGAGGTGGTGATCCTGAGCTGCTTCTCCACCTCGGCCCGGTTCTTGACGGGGTGGTCGAAGACGAGCGAGATCGGCTGCGCGACACCGACCGTGGCGCCCGAGCCAGGCCGCCAGTCCACCTTGTTGACCTTGTCCGCCCGGGCCGTGGCGAAGGCGGCCCGGGCCGTGCCGGCCGTGCCGCCCTTCGTCCGGGTCGCCGCCGTGACCTCGTAGGCCGTGCCGGGGGCCGCCTTGCGGTCCGAGGTCCAGGCCGTGCCGTCGAGGGTGAGCTTGCCGCTGAGCTTGTGGCCCTTGGCGTCGGTGACGGTGACGGCGGTGAGCTTGCCGCCGGCCGCGGTGACCTTGACGGGCTGGCCGGCGGCGGCCTGCTTCCCCTTCGGGCTGACGTCGAGGGTGACGGGGCTCTCGTCGCCGTGAGCGGCCTTGGCGTCGGCCGGGGCGGGAGCGGTGCCGGATGAGCAGGCGGCGAGCGGTGCCAGCAGGGCCGCGGCGGCGACGGCCCGCACTCGTATGCGGTGACGGTTGCGGTGCAACAGAATCTCCATGGCTGAACAGGGGCCGGAACAGGGCAGTGCCGCGACTGTAGAACCGGGAAACCGCCGGTGAGGGCCGTGAAGGGCCATGTGACAACGACTGGTGAGGAACGGTCATGGTCCGGTCACATTCGCCGCGCGGGCCGGTCATCGGCGGCTGTGAGCATCTCGACGTCCCCGCGAAAGCACGGGGAGGAAGAGAGGCTCACCCGTGTCAGCGCTGCTCGTGCCGCCCGGCCATGGCCAGAAGGCATGGAACCGTGCCGTCCGCCTGGCGCCCATCACCGTCGAGACATACCGCGCCTTCCTCACGACCCCGGCTGGTGCGGCCCTCGGTGCGGGCTTCCTCCAGTGCCCGTCCTGGGCGTACGTCAAGGAGGGCTGGCGCGCGCAGTTCCTCGGCTGGGGACCGGACCCGGAAGCGGGTGCGCTGACCGGCGTCGCACTGGTCCTGCTGCGGCAGTTCCCCGGCACCCGCAAGTACTTCGCCTACCTTCCCGAAGGGCCCGTCGCCGACTGGGCGGACCCGGACATCGACGGCTGGCTCACCCTCCTGCTGGACCATCTGCGCGCCACCGGCGCCTTCGCCGTACGCATCGGCCCTTCCCCCGCGTACCGGCGCTGGGACGCCGCCCGGCTCAAGTCGGCCGCCGGACCCGGCAGACACCTCTCCGACGTCCTCGCCAGCGAGGTCGACCCGCTGGGCACCGCGGTCGCCGAACGGCTCCGCGCCCGGGGCTGGCGCCGCTGCGGCGGGGCCGGTGGCGCAGAGGACGGGGACGCCCAGCCTCGCCACGTCTTCCAGGTACCGCTGGCCGGACGCACCACCGACGACCTGTGGGCCGGGCTCAACCAGGAGTGGCGGCGCAATGTCCGCCGCGCCAAGAAGGAGGGCGTGGAGGTGGTGGTGGGCAGCGCGGCCGAGCTCCCCGAGTTCTACCGGCTGCTGCGGATCACCGAGGAGCGCGACGGCTTCCGGCTCGGCCGCTCGCTGTCGTACTACGAGCGCCAGTACGCGGTGCTCAACGCGGAGGTGCCCGGGCGGATGAAGCTGTATCTGGCCCGCCACGGCGGGGAGATACTGGCCGCCCACACCATGATCACGGTGAGCCGCCGCGTCTGGTACCAGACCGGGGCGTCCGCCGACCACCGCCGCGAGGTCCGGCCGTCCAACGCCTTGCAGTGGCGGATGCTGCTCGATGCCCATGCGCTGGGCGCCGACGTCTACGACATGCGCGGGGTACCCTCCACACTCGACCCTGACGAACGTACGTACGGACTGATGCGGTGGAAGCTCGGCACCGGCGGACAAGCGGTCGAGACGCTGGGGGAATGGGAGAAACCGTTGGGCGGAACCGCCAACCACACGCTGTACCGCGCCTTCCAGGCGTACCTGGCCCGCCGATGAGGCGTTGGACGCCTCGGACGGGCCCGGGTGCGGAAAACGGCGGAGGCACCCCCGGCACGGGGGTGGGGGGTGTCTCCGCCCGCGGCGAGGCCGGGCCGCCGCTTGCGGCGGGTGGCCCTGGCGACGGTCCTGCCGCGCCCGCGGAGGCGGTGGTCACGCTGCCCCGGCAGGTTCCGCACGGCGACGGTGCGAGCGACGGGGCCGATGAGCCGGGCCGCGGGGCGAAGCAGCCCTCCGCCCTGCGCAGCGGTGCCGTCATGGCCGCCGGGTCCATCGTGTCCCGTGCCACCGGCTTCGCCCGGTCCGCGGTCGTGGCCGCGGCGATCGGCACCATCGGGCCGGTCGCCGACAGCTATGCGGTCGGCAACGCCCTCCCCACCATCGTCTACATGCTGCTCATGGGCGGTGCGCTGAACGCCGTCTTCGTCCCCGAGCTGGTCAAGGCGGCCAAGGAGCACAAGGACGGCGGCGCCGCCTACACCGACCGGTTGCTCACCGTCTGCACCGTCGCCCTGCTCGTCATCACGGCCACCGCCGTCTGGGCCGCGCCCGCGATCATCGACGCGTACACCGGCTACACCGGCGACCATGCCGCGATGGCGGTCGCGTTCGCGCGCTACTGCCTGCCGCAGATCTTCTTCCTCGGGCTGTTCACGCTGCTCGGGCAGGTGCTCAACGCGCGCGGCCGGTTCGGCGCGATGATGTGGGCCCCGGTCCTCAACAACGTCGTCGTCATCACCGTCTTCGGCCTCTATCTTGCCCTCGCGCTGGGCGGCGGCGGCACGCTCACGCCTACCGAGACCGCGCTGCTCGGCTGGGGCACGACCGCGGGCATCGCCGTGCAGGCGCTCGCCCTCGTCCCCGCCCTGCGCGCCGCGCGTTTCCGCTGGCGACCGCGCTTCGACTGGCGCGGCAGCGGGCTGACCCGCCCGCTGCGTTCTGCCGGGTGGCTGGTGCTGCTGGTGCTCGCCAACCAGGCGGCGTACTGGGTCACGACCCGGCTGGCGACCTCGGCCGGACTCGACGGCGGCCCGGGCTACAGCGCGTACAACAACGCCTACGCGCTCTGGGTCGTACCGCACGGGATCATCACCGTCTCACTGGTGACCGCGCTGGTGCCGCGGATGAGCGCGGCGGCGGCCGACGCGGACACCGCGGCGGTCCGGCGCGACGTCTCCTACGCCCTGCGCACGTCCGGCGCCGCCGTGGTCCCGGCCGCCTGCATGCTGTTCGCCCTCGCCCAGCCCGTGATGGCCCTGGTCTTCGGGTACGGCGTGACCAGCGAGAGCGACACGGCCGCCATGGCCGCGATCCTGATGGCGTTCGCGCCCGGGCTTGTCGCGATGTCCGGCCAGTACGTCCTGTCCCGTACGTTCTACGCGCTCTCCGACACCCGTACGCCCTTCCTGCTCAACCTCGTGATCGCCGGCCTCAACGCGGGACTCTCGCTGGCCGCCGCGTACCTGCTGCCCGCGCGCTGGGTGGTCACGGGAATGGCGGCGGCGTACTCGCTGGCGCTGTGCGCGGGCTGGCTGGCGACGGGGATGGTGCTCAGCCGCCGACTGGCCGTCTCCGCGCCGCTGCGGTCCACCGCCGTCGGCTCCCATGGACGACTGCTGCTCGCCGCCGTGCCCGCGACCGCGCTGGGGTATCTGGCGGCGGCCGGCAGCGCACCGGCCGGAGCACTGGCCGCCGCGGCGGCGGGCGCGGGCGCCATCGTGCTCACCTTCGCCCTGCTCGCCCGCCCGCTGCGGCTCACCGAACTCGACGCGCTGCTCACCGGCCTGCGCCGCAGACTGGCCCGGCGCTGACCACATCGCACATCACCGAGGGAGACCCCGATGCCCCGCGTGCTCCTCATCGAGGACGACCCTTCCGTACGCGAAGGGGTCGAGCTCGGTCTGCGCCGCCGAGGCCACGACGTACGGTCCGCCGCCACCGGCGAGGCCGGGCTCGCCGCGCTGGAGGAGTTCCGGCCCGACCTGCTGCTGCTGGACCTGATGCTGCCCGGGATGAACGGCGTCCAGGTGTGCCGGCGGGTACGTGAGAACAGCCAGTTGCCGATCATCATGCTCACCGCACGCGGAGACGACTTCGACGTGGTCGTGGGCCTTGAGGCCGGTGCCGACGACTACATCGTCAAGCCCGCCCGCACCGAGGTGATCGAGGCCAGGATCCGCGCGGTGCTGCGCCGTATCGAGGACCTCGGCCAGGGCCCGGGCGGCCAGGGCCGCCCGGCCGTGGACACACACGGCGAGCTCACCATCGACCGGGCGGGACTGACCGTGACCAAGTCGGGACGGCAGCTCGCGCTGGCGCCCTCCGAACTGAAACTGCTGCTCCATCTGTCCGCCGCGCCCGAGCAGGTGTTCAGCAGACAGCAACTCCTCGAACACGTCTGGGAGCACAGCTACCACGCCGACGCCCGGCTGGTGGACGCCTGCGTACGGCGCCTGCGCAACAAGATCGAGGACGAGGCGGGGACCCCCCGCTACATCCAGACCCTGCGGGGCTTCGGCTACCGCTTCGGACCACTGTGATCCGCCGCGCGCGGACCGCTGCATTCGGGCTGCGCATCCGGCTCGTACTCGCCTTCCTGCTGGTCGCCGCGGTCAGCGCGGGCACCACGGCCGCGCTGACCTACCGCGAGGCCCGCAACGCCCTGCTGGAGACGGCCCAGGACACCGCCGTCTCGTCGTTCCGCGACCAGGTCCAGCTGATGGGCCTCGGTCTGCCCATCCAGGCCGAGGGGTTCGAAGACGTCCTCCGGGAGATCGCACGCAAGGGCAAACCCCACCCCTGGGTGGTGTTCGCCGAATACGGCTCTATCCGCGCGTCGTCCGGAACCAGCCCCGTGTCCACCGTGATCACACCCGAGCTGCGGCGGGCGGCCGCGGCCAACCCCAACGGGGCGTTCCAGCGGGTCGTCAAGGACGGCGTCCCGTATCTCACCATCGGCATGCCCACCGTCTTCAAGGTCGGCCCGAGCGGGGTGATCCCCAGCCGGCTCACCCTCTACGCCGTCATGCGGATGACCGACGAGCAGGTCAACGTCGACGCGCTCGTCACGGCGGCCCGCGACGGTGCCCTGCCCGGACTCGCCATCGCCCTGGTGCCCGCGCTGCTCGCGGCGCGCAGTGTGCTGCGCCCGGTGCGCGAGCTGCGCCAGGCCGCGCAGAGCATGGGCAGCGGCAGGCTGGACACCCGCATCCAGGTCAGGGGCAGCGACGAACTCGCCGAACTGGCCCACACCTTCAACGAGTCGGCGGGCGAACTCGAACGCTCCGTGCACGAACTCCGGCTGGCCGAGGAACGCGCCCGCCGCTTCGCATCCGACGTCTCGCACGAACTGCGCACCCCGCTGGCCGGAATGCTCGCCGTCACCGAGGTACTCGACGAGGACGCGGACGATCTGGACCCCGACACCGCCAAGGCGGTCCGGCTGATCAGCACCGAGACCGGAAAGCTGGCCGTGCTGGTCGAGGACCTGATGGAGATCTCCCGCTTCGACGCCCGCGCGGCCGAGCTGAACACCGACGAGGTCGACGCGGCGGAGGCCATCCGCAAGACCCTGGAGAACCGGCACTGGACCGACGAGCGGGGTGTCCGCACCGAGCTGCCCGACGGCGTCCGCGCCCGGCTCGATCTGCGCCGCTTCGACATCGTCGTCGCCAACCTCGTCGGCAACGCCCTGCGGCACGGCGGCACGCCCGTCACCGTACGGCTGCGCACCGAGACGCGTTCCGACAGTGCCCCGGTGCTGGTCACCGAGGTCACGGACAGCGGCTCCGGTATCAGTCCCGATGTGCTGCCGCATATCTTCGACCGCTTCTACAAGGCGGACGCGGCCCGTACGCGGTCGGCGGGCAGCGGGCTCGGACTGGCCATCACGTTGGAGAACGTACGGCTGCACGGAGGCACGGTGCGCGCCGGGAACCAGGCGGGTGGCGGGGCCGTCTTCACCGTGGAGATACCGCTCCGCGCGGAGGAGGAGGCCAGCGGATGAGGCGTGCCCGCCTGCGATACCGGTACGCCGCCGCGGCCGCGCTGCCGGTCGCCGTGCTGCTCGCCGGGTGCGGCATCCAGGAGACGGACGTCGTCGAGGCGGGCGGTCCGGCGACCATCCAGACCTTTGTGACCCACGGCGACGACATGCTGCTCTTCTTCCGTGCGCCGGACGGGGAGCTGAGCCCCGTGATACGGACCGCCTACTCGGAATCAACGGGCTCCACGGCCGGATTCCCCCCGGGAAGCGCATCGCCGGACGGAGAGGCGTCACCCGCGACGACGGGGAAGGCGGTCCAGGCACTGCTCGCCGGCCCGGGCAAGGAGGATCTGGCGGCCGGGCTTGGCACCGGTCTGCCCCGGGTGAAGCCCGGCGGGTTTCTGCGCCTCGCGCCCGAGCAGGGCGGCGTCTCGGCCGGGTTGCCGATCGCCCTGGGCGGACTCGACGAGACCGCGGTGCGTCAGCTGATCTGCACGATCGCGTATGCGGAGGACGCCGAGGGCGGTGTCAAGGTCCGGCTGACCGGCCAGGACATCTCGATGGCGCCCGCCACCTGCGGCATCGACGTGCACGCCGGCACCGCACCGACGCCCTCCGCCGGCGAAACGGACCAGGCGAAGGCGCCGCCCGCCGCGAGCAACGGGACCGAACAGCCCTAGGGCGTGTTGCGAAACACGCCTTAGCGCCCGCGCAGCTCGGCGAGTACCGCGTCGGTGAACGGCGGCCACGCCTCGACCGCCCACGGGCCGAAAGCCCGGTCGGTCAGCGCAACACAGGCCGCGCGGGCATCCGGATCGACCCACAGGAACGTGCCGGACTGGCCGAAGTGCCCGAAGGCCCGCGGGGATGACGAAGCACCCGTCCAGTGCGGGGCCTTGGAGTCCCGGATCTCGAAGCCGAGGCCCCAGTCGTTGGGCTTCTGGTGCCCGTAGCCCGGCAGCACCCCGGACAGACCGGGGTGCACCACGGACATCGCCTCGAGCACGGTACGCGGATCGAGCAGCCGCGGAGCCTGGACCTCCGCCGCGAACCGCACCAGGTCGTCCACCGTGGACACGCCGTCCTTCGCGGGCGAGCCGTCCAGCGTCGTGGACGTCATGCCCAGCGGTTCCAGCACGGCCTGCCGCAGATACTCGGCGAACGGGATGTCGGTCGCCTTCGCGATGTGGTCGCCGAGCACCTCGAATCCGGCATTCGAATACAGCCTCCGCGTCCCTGGCGCGGCCACGACCCGGTGCTCGTCGAACGCCAGCCCGCTGGTGTGCGCGAGCAGATGGCGCACGGTGGCCCCCTCGGGCCCGGCCGGCTCATCCAGCTCCACGGCCCCCTCCTCGTACGCGACCAGCGCGGCGTACGCGGTGAGCGGCTTGGTGACCGAGGCGAGCGGGAACCGGTGTGCCGTCCGACCGTACGTCCCGGCGACGGTGCCATCGGCACGGACGACAGCGGCGGCGGCGGCCGGTACGGGCCAGTTCCCGATCAACGCGAGGCTTTCCATGCCTACGACCCTAAAGTACGCCCGGCCCCACCCCGTGGTCGCGAGGCCCCCATGGCAGCGGGGCGCCCTCGGTCACCCCGGCTCACGCGCCCCCAGGGCGCACCAGCCCCGACTCGTACGCGAAGATCACCGCCTGCGCCCTGTCCCGCAACCCCAGCTTCGACAGCACCCGCCCCACATGCGTTTTCACCGTCTGCTCCGCGACGATGAGCTGCCCCGCTATCTCCAGGTTGGACAGCCCCCGTGCGATCAGCTCCAGCACCTCCGTCTCACGCGGGGTGAGCCCACCGAGCCGGAGAGCCGCGCGATCCCCGCGCGGCGCGGGCCGCTGTGCCGCGAAGTCGGCGATCAGGCGACGGGTGACCGAGGGCGCCAGCAGTGCCTCGCCCGCCGCGACCACACGCACCGCCGAGATCAGGTCGGCCGGTGGCGCGTCCTTGAGCAGGAACCCCGAGGCGCCTGCGCGCAGTGCCTCGTACACATAGTCGTCCACGTCGAACGTGGTGAGCATCAGCACCTTCGGCACATGGACCACGCCCGGCGGGGGCGACAGGATCTGCCTCGCCGCCGCGAGTCCGTCGAGCTCCGGCATCCTCACGTCCATCAGCACCACGTCCGGGTGCGTGGAGCGTGCGACCTGGACGCCCACCCGGCCGTCCGGTGCCTCGCCCACGACGTCGATGTCGGTCTGCGCGGACAGCAGCGCGGCGAACCCCGCGCGCACCATGGCCTGATCGTCGACGATGATCACGCGGATCGTCACAGAGCGTCCCTCGTACTCGGTATCACGGATGCCACAGGTGTCCCGGACACCTCGGTTCCCATCGGTCCCACCGGCGCCAGCGGCATGCGCGCGGCCACCCGGAAGCCGCCGTCCGGCAGCGGCCCCGTGTCCAGGGTGCCGCCGGTCAGCCGTACGCGTTCCCGCATACCGACCAGACCGTGCCCCGTCCCCGTGCTCTCCAGGGCCGACACGGGCTCGGCCGTCGCTCCGTTGACCACGAGGACGGTCAGATGCGTGTCGTCGGCCGTCACCGACACACGGGTCGCCGCACCCGGGGCGTGCCGAATGACGTTCGCGAGTGCCTCCTGCACGATGCGGTACGCCGACAGGTCCACTGACTGCGGTATGTCGTCCGGCCTGGCCGGTCCCACCAGTGCCGCCTGGAGCGACAGTTCGGCCGGCACTCCCGCCCGTACCGTCGCCTCGACGAGCTGCTGGATCCGGTCGAGTCCGGGCTGCGGTGCCCGCTCGCCCTCGGAGCCGTCGCTGCGCAGCACGGCCAGCAGCCGGCGCATCTCGGCGAGGGATTCCCTGGCGCTGGAGGCGATCGTGGCGAACTCCTCGCGGGCCATGTCGGGCAGTCCGTCGATCCGGTACGGCGCCGAGTCGGCCTGCACGGTGATCACGGACATGTGGTGGGCCACCACGTCGTGCAACTCCCTCGCGATCCTGGTGCGTTCCTCGAGCAGGGTGCGCCGGGACCGCTCGGCCTCGCTGATGGTCTCCTGTTCCGCCAGCCTGCGCTGGGCGTCACGGCGCTCGCGTATGGCCGCGCCGATGAACAGCACCACACCGCTCAGCACGAACAGCAGCACATCGCCGCTGCCGCCGCGTCCTGCCGGGACCGGTGTCGCGAGCTGCCCCAGGAAGAATCCCACCACGCCGGTCAGCAGCCAGACCGTGACCAGGGTGCGGCGCGGCTCGCGCAGGGCCAGGGCCAGCATCAGGAAGAGGTAGCCGATGATGACGGGCGGCGGCCAGGGCCAGATGGTGTTGTCCGCGGTGCCCGCGAGGTTGAGGGCGCAGACGATGTCGAAGGGGAAGATGATCCACCAGGCCTGGAGCGGCCGGCGCACGATCATCATCAGCGGGCCCGCGCTGCCGACGGCGAGCACTTCGGCGAGCCCGCGATTGGCCCCGTACATGTCGATGAAGTTGAACGTCGTCGTGGGCACCAGGATCGCGGTGAGCGCGAACGCGAAGACCTGGGGGATCCTGCGCCACCACCGCTTCGGAGAGCCGGCGGGCGGCGCGGTCGGCGGGTCCGAGGGGTGTGCCAGGCCGCGTAGCGCCTCTATGGCGTAGCGGTAAAGGGAGGGGGTTCTCTGGGACATGGCGCGGTCAAGCCTAGGTGGCCGGTCCGTCCGGGTCGTCATACCGCGGAACCGGGTGCGGTGTCATACCGGGGTATGACACCGCACCGCGCAGCGGCGCCTACAACTCCGCCAGCAGTTCTGCCTTCTTCGCCCGGAACTCCTCGTCCGTCACCAGACCCGCGCTGTGCAGCTCCCCGAGGTGCCGTATCCGCTCCGCGACCCCCGCCGGGTCGTGGGCGGACGGCACGGGTGCCGACGCCGTAGAGGCGTCGCGTATCGCCTCGAGCACGGCTGCGGCGAAGGGCAGGGACTCGTGGACGGGTCCGTATCCGAGGCCGAACACCACCGCGGCCGGGTCCTTGTCGGCCTGCGGGGGCACGGCGCCGGGCGGGATGCCGTCCAGGGCCGGGTCGCCGGGGCGGCGCAGCAGCCGCAGATACCCGTCGAAGACATCGGGGGAGCGCCATTCCACACCGGTCAGTTCGGAGACCGCGACGGTCTGGTCACCGGCCTTCCACTTGGCGGACGAGGCGCCCGTCCAGGACCAGCGGAACGTCACTTTCTCGCCATCGAACGCGGCCTTGCCGTCGTACGCCTTGAACTGCAGCGGTGCCTCGACCGACGGCACCAGGTACGAGGCCGAAGGCCCCGCGTCCTCGCCGGGCAGCGCTGCGCGGAGCTCGTCCGCGTAGTACTCGGCGACCAGTTCGCGATCGGCGGGCAGCACCAGGCGGTAGGGGTCGCAGTTCTCCGGAAGCTGGCCGTCGGCGGCGTCCATCAGCGGATCCGCCCCTGGTCTGGGCACCGCGTGCAGTACCACCGTGCCGCGTTTGCCGGGGGAGAGGGTCACCGACTCCAGCGCTTCGAGAGGGATACGCCGTTCACCCAGCACCTGGAACAGCTTCGGCGTGCCGCGATTCCCCCGTGCGAAGCGGATGAGTACGGAGTCAGGTTCGAACTCCCAGGCGGCATGACTTCCGGCCAGAACATCACCCATGTGCCTCATCGTAGGCGGCGTGCGCCCGCGCGTCGCCCCTCGATGGGTCCTTGACGCGCTTGAGGACATGCTCAAGCCGTGTTCTGCCCCTGGAGTCCGGCTCGGCAGGCACCGACCCCGTCCGCGCAGCTCACCGCGCCATACGCACCGACGCCTATCTCGGCGAAGTTGGCGAGGCTCTCGGTGCCGGGCTCGAAGTACCCGGCGTGCCCCACCGCGCGCGCCGCCGAAAGCACCCGCGCCCCGAACTCGGGCGTGACCGGATCCGCGCCATGACCCAGCCCGCCGACCTCCAGATACGGCACGTCCTGGATCCAGTCGTCGCTGTCGCGCATCGACCACACCCGGGCGCCGGTCCCGAGCTGGGCCGCGCTCTCCGCCCGCATCCCGGGGCTGCCGGCGACCGCAAGGTCACCGACTCGCCGCGGCAGTTCGCGGGCGGCGACCCCGCAGACCACCGAGCCGTAGCTGTGGCAGAACAGGGACACCCTGGCGGACCCGGGCAGTGACTCGGTCATCGCCACCAGCCGGTCGGCGCCGGTCGCTGCCAGCCTGCCGGTGGAGGCGTCCAGGCCCACGCCGGCCGGTGCGGTGTAGTCGGCCCAGGCGATGACGGCGGTCCGGGTGGTGGGGGAGGCGGTCCGCTCGGCCTCGTACAGCGACTGCGCCATGCCCACCGGGGCCGTGTACTTCCGCGTGCTCTTCTCGAAGGTCAGCAGATTGGTGTCGACACCGGGTACGACCACCGAGACCCGCTGCGCGCGGTCGAGGTCACCGAGGACCTCGGCCGCACGGCCCTTGCCCGAGGGGTCGAAGGCCAGGATCTGGCGGCCGGGTTGCAGCAGTGAGGCGAACCGGTGCATCCGCCGCACCGCTTCGCCCCGGCCCTCCGCGGAGAGCCGGGCGTCGCGCGTGCGGGACTCCTCGACGCGGAGCGCCTCGGTGAGCGCGAGGCGGTTGGCGCGGTAGCGCAGCGTGAGCGGGGCGCCGTTGAGATTCCCCACGATCAGGGGGTGCCGGTCGGCCAGTCTCACCGCGTCCTGTGTGCCTATGGAGGCGAAGAACCGGGCGAGTCGTCCGGACGGGGCACCGGGGTCGGGCAGCGCGCGGGACCCGATCCGGTCCTTCGTCCAGGCGGCGAGTGCGGCTTCGCCGGCCTCGGCGGGAGCGCGCTGATCTCGCACTGCGGTCCAGCCGGTGGTGGTGAGCAGCACGAACACGACGGCGAGAGCGAGCAGGGCGCGCCAGACGTTGAGCGGGGGTGATGAGTCGAGGGGAGTCACTGAGGGGACAGCCTAGGGGGCCTCTCACGACGCCCACGAAGACCGTGAGGGAGATCACGCGTCCGACAGGTGTGTGATTACGGTGCGTGGTTCCCGCGCGTACGTTCCGGTGCGCGACCGGCGCTCGGTGTGCCCTGTTCCGTACCCGCCTGCGTGCGCCACTCGGTGGCCAAGGCCGGTACGAGGTGATCCAGGTAACTCTCGGTCAGATCCCGGATCGCGTCCATGCTCGCGTCCCCGCCCTGCCCCCAGAGCCTGCCGGTGACCCGCATCACCCCGGTGAACGCGGCCACGGCGACACGCGGCCGGGGGTCGGTCTCGACGTCGAGGCCCTCGCGGTCCGCGATCAGCCGGGCGACCTGCTCGTCCAGCTCGGCGGAGCGGCGCAGGTGCACGGCCAGCAGAGAGGCGGTGGACTCGATCATCTGATAGGTCCGCATGTGGAGTTCGACCGGGACGACCTCCTCGATGGCCTCGCCCACGGTGTCCCAGGCGGAGCGCACGGCGGCCCGCATGGCCTCGAACGGACTCTCGCCGGGCGGCCGTTCGCGCAGGGCCTGGAGGAAATGGGACTCGACCACGTCCTGGACCGCGAAGGCCGCTTCCTCCTTGTTCGCGAAGTAGCGGAAGAAGGTGCGCTGGGACACCTCGACGGAGTCAGCGATCTCGTCGACGGTCGTCTGCTCGAACCCCTGGGTCGTGAACAGTTCGAGCGCGGCGCGCAGCAGGGCGTTCCGGGTGCGCTGCTTCTTGAGCTCGCGCAGTCCGGTCTTTCTCAGCTCCTCGCCGTCGCGCGAGTCGTCACGCTCCCCGCGCGAGTCGTCCCGCGCCTCGTTCTGCGGCTCGCGCGGTCCGGTCTCCGTCACCTGCTGGCCTGCCCCTTGCCGTCCTTGTGCTGCTTTTTTCCGGTTGAGCGTACCTGTGAGCGACATGACAGTTACCGACTCATGAAATCCTTTGTCAACTGTCAGTCGCTGTCACTAATCTGCCGCCATGACTAGTCAGACCACCGTCGACAAGGTGCCCGAGGGCGTACGTCCCGCCGAAACGGCACCGGCCAAGGGGCTGCGCGGGCACCCCTGGCTGACGCTCTTCGCCGTGGCCATCGGCGTGATGATGGTCGCGCTGGACGGCACCATCGTCGCCATCGCCAACCCGGCCATCCTCAAGGACCTCGGCGCCTCGCTCGCCGACGTGCAGTGGATCACCAACGGCTATCTGCTGGCCCTCGCCGTCACACTGATCACGGCGGGCAAGCTCGGTGACCGCTTCGGCCACCGCCAGACCTTCCTGATCGGTGTCACGGGCTTCGCGCTGGCCTCCGGTGCCATCGGCCTCTCGGACGCCATCGCGCCCGTGATCGGCTTCCGGGTGCTCCAGGGCCTATTCGGCGCCCTGCTGATGCCCGCCGCCCTCGGCCTGCTGCGCGCCACCTTCCCCGCCGAGAAGCTCAACATGGCCATCGGTATCTGGGGCATGGTCATCGGCGCCTCCACGGCCGGCGGCCCGATCCTGGGCGGTGTGCTCGTCGAGCACGTCAACTGGCAGTCGGTGTTCTTCATCAATGTGCCGGTCGGCGCGATCGCGCTGCTGCTCGGACTGTTCATCCTCAGGGACCACCGCGCGGAGAACGCGCCCAGGTCGTTCGACATCCCGGGCATCCTGCTGCTGTCCGGCGCGATGTTCGCCCTGGTCTGGCCGCTGATCAAGGCCGGTGAATGGGGCTGGGGCTCCCCGGGCACCCTGGGCTGGCTGGCCGGGTCCATGGCGCTCTTCGCGCTGTTCGCCTGGTGGGAGACCAGGGTCGCGGAACCACTCATCCCGCTGCGGCTGTTCCGCTCCGTGCCGGTGTCGGCAGGCACGGTGCTGATGGTCCTGATGGCTTTCGCCTTCATGGGCGGCCTCTTCTTCGTCACGTTCTACCTGGCGAACGTGCACGGGATGAGCGCCATCGACAGCGGTCTGCACCTCCTGCCGCTCACCGGAATGATGATCGTCTCGTCGCCCCTGGCGGGAGCGCTGATCACCCGCTTCGGCCCGCGTGTCCCGCTGGTCGGCGGCATGGTGTCCACGGCGGTCGCGATGTTCGGGATGACCACGCTGACCACGGACACCGGCACCCTCCAGATGTCCCTGTGGTTCGCCCTCCTCGGGTTCGGTCTGGCACCGGTCATGGTCGGTGCCACCGAGGTCATCGTGGGCAACGCCCCGCTGGAGCTGTCCGGTGTGGCCGGTGGCCTGCAGCAGGCCGCCATGCAGGTCGGCGGCAGCCTCGGTACGGCGGTGCTGGGCGCGGTCATGTCGGCCAAGGTCAACGCCGACCTGGCGGGCAACTGGACGGACGCGGGGCTCCCGCAGCTTCCGCCCCAGCACCTCGACCAGGCGAAGGAGTCGGTGGAGGTCGGCGTCGCACCGGTCGGCGCCGGAACCCCGCCCCCGGTCGCGGCCAAGATCGCCGAGGTCGCCCACGACACCTTCATGTCGGGAATGGTGCTGGCCTTCACCGTCGCGGGGATCGTGGCGGTCGCGGCGGCCGCGGTCTCCCTGTTCACCAAGCGTGGGGCGAACGCGGAGGCGGGCGCGGGAGCGGCCCACATCTGACGGTCCGACGCCCGCTGCGTCAACCGCGTCAGTTGTGACAGCCCCGCCGGACACGTCCGGCGGGGCTGTCACCCATCCGGATGAACTCGTCCTGCGGGTCTTCCGCCACGCCGTGGCGAACGGTCACTCTGCGTATACGACATGGTGCGTCATCGCACGCACGTGCCCACACGGGGGTTGATCCTTATGCGTACGACTCTTCCCGCTGCCGTCCTGGCCCTGTTCAGCGCACTCATCGTGCTCGCGCCCGTGGCTCCCGCCGCTCCCGCGGCCTCGGCCGAGGTGCCGCCCGGAGCGGCTCTGGGTCCCTGCGCGGCGGGCGAGCTCTGTCTCTGGGAGAGACCGGACTTCACCGGCGTCCGACAGGTCCATGAGCTGTCCGGACTCGACATCGAGTCCTGTGTCCCCCTGCCCGCCGGCAGCACCGCTGCGGCCCTCGCCAACCGCACCGGACGGCCCGTCACCACCTATCAGTCGGCGGAATGCGCCGAGACTGGCGAGTTCGAGACGTATCCGGGCGGTGGCACCTGGGTGCCGCAATCCCCCTATCGGGTGCGGGCATTCAAGGTCTGGGAAACCTAGACCGTGTTTGGCGGTCCTCAGGGATCGCCCGGACAGCCGGGTGCGGTCACCTCACTGGACCAGCTCAGATCCGGTGCGGGTCGGTGCGGGCCCGGCAGCCGGTTCGGGAGTCCGGTCGGCCGCCAGCGGGGCGGGATCCAACGGCTCGACCGCCCCCATCGTCTCCGACAGCCGTGACACCTCGGCTCGCAGATGGCCGACCTCCCTGGTCAGAGCCTCAAGGAGGGCCGTCTGACGGCGCTCCTCCGCGTCGTCCCGCTCGAAGCGGGCGATGAACCATGCCGCGATGTTCGCCGTCACCACACCCAGGAGGGCGATGCCGGACAGCATCAGACCCACCGCCAGCACCCGACCCAGGCCCGTGGTCGGCGCGTGGTCGCCGTAACCGACGGTCGTCATCGTCGTGAACGACCACCACACGGCGTCGCCCAGCGTCTTGATGTTGCCGTTCGGTGCGTTCCGCTCGACATGAAGCACCGCGAGCGAGCCGAACATCATCAGCCCCACCACGGCGCCCGCCACATAGGTGGTCAGCGTGATCTGGGGAGCCATCCTGGCCCGCCGGCCCACGAGCAGCAGAGTGGCGACCACGCGCAGCAGCCGCAGCGGCTGCACCAGCGGCAGCAGCACGGCCAGGAGATCAAGGAGGTGTTTGCGGATGAAGAGCCATTTGTACGGTGCCAGGGCCAGCCGTACGACGTAGTCGCAGGCGAAGGCGCCCCACACCACCCATTCCACCGTCTGACACAGCTGGTGCACCCAGGGCCTGGCGTCCGGTGCCACGATCGGCACGGCGTACGCCAGCCCGAACGCCAGCGCGAGACCCAGAAGTGGGCCCTGCATGCGAGCTTCCCAGCGCATCTGCGCCGTGCGTTCCTTCATGCCGCGCATCGTAGGCAGAGGATCGGAAAAGCGGGTGGGGACGGTGCCAGGCACCGTCCCCACCCGCCGTGGTATTTCTGCGCGCCGCCCCCTCGCGGTCAGGTCCTAGGCGTCGCCACCGGCCGCGCCAGGGTCGGCGGCCGCCACATCGAGCAGCTGGTAGCGGTCCACGGCCTGCTTCAGCACCGAGCGGTCCACCTTGCCGTCCCTGGCGAGCTCGGTGAGCACCGCCAGCACGATCGACTGGGCGTCGATGTGGAAGTAGCGGCGAGCGGCACCGCGGGTGTCGGCGAAGCCGAAGCCGTCAGCACCCAGCGAGGTGTAGCGGCCCGGCACCCAGCGTGCGATCTGGTCCGGCACCGACCGCATCCAGTCCGACACGGCCACGAACGGGCCCTCGGAGGCGCCGAGCTTCTGCGCCACATAGGGCACGCGCTGTTCCTCCTCCGGGTGGAGCAGGTTGTGCTGCTCCACCGCCACGGCCTCGCGCCGCAGCTCGTTCCAGGAGGTCGCGGACCACACGTCGGCCCGTACGTTCCAGTCCTCGGCGAGGATCCGCTGAGCCTCCACGGCCCAGGGCACCGCGACACCGGACGCCATGATCTGCGCCGGGATCTGGCCCGCCTCGCCCTGCTTGAAGCGGTGGATGCCCTTGAGGATGCCGTCGACGTCGACGTCGGCGGGCTCGGCCGGGTGCTGGATCGGCTCGTTGTAGACGGTCAGGTAGTAGAAGACGTTCTCGCCGTGCGGGTGCTCGGCATCGGAGCCGTACATCCGCCGCAGGCCGTCCCGCACGATGTGAGCGATCTCGAAGCCGAAGGCCGGGTCGTAGGCGACGCAGGCCGGGTTGGTCGAGGCAAGCAGCTGGGAGTGGCCGTCGGCGTGCTGAAGGCCCTCACCGGTCAGGGTGGTGCGTCCGGCGGTCGCGCCCAGGACGAAGCCGCGCGCGAGCTGGTCGGCCATCTGCCAGAACTGGTCGCCGGTGCGCTGGAAACCGAACATCGAGTAGAAGACGTAGACCGGGATCAGCGGCTCGCCGTGCGTGGCATAGGCGGAACCGGCGGCGGTCAGCGAGGCCGTGCAGCCCGCCTCCGAGATGCCGTCGTGCAGCATCTGGCCGGTCGGCGACTCCTTGTACGCGAGCAGCAGCTCGCGGTCCACGGCTTCGTACTGCTGGCCGAGCGGGTTGTAGATCTTCGCGCTCGGGAAGAAGGAGTCCATACCGAAGGTGCGGTACTCGTCCGGGGCGATCAGCACGAACCGCTTGCCGATCTCCTTGTCCCGCATCAGGTCCTTCAGCAGCCGGACGAACGCCATGGTCGTGGCGATCGACTGCTGGCCCGAGCCCTTCTTCACTGCCGCATACGCAGAGTCGTCCGGCAGCGCCAGCGGCTTCGACCGCACCACCCGGGTCGGGACGTACCCGCCCAGGCCCTGACGGCGGTCGTGCATGTACTGGATCTCCTCCGAGTCGCGACCCGGGTGGTAGTACGGCGGCAGACCGCTCTCCAGCTGTGCGTCCGTGATCGGCAGGTGCAGCCGGTCGCGGAAGCCCTTCAGGTCGTCGACCGTCAGCTTCTTCATCTGGTGGGTCGCGTTGCGGCCCTCGAAGTTCGGGCCGAGCGTCCAGCCCTTGACGGTCTGGGCGAGGATCACGGTCGGCTGGCCCTTGTGGGCGCGGGCCGCCGAGTAGGCCGCGAAGATCTTCTTGTGGTCGTGCCCGCCGCGGCCCAGGTGCAGGATCTGGGCGTCGGTCATGTTCTCGACCATGGCCCGCAGCCGGTGGTCCTCGCCGAAGAAGTGCCGGCGGATGTAGTCGCCGGTCTCCGTGGCATACGTCTGGAACTGGCCGTCGGGCGTGGTGTTCAGCTTGTTGACCAGCACACCGTCCCGGTCCTGGGCCAGCAGCGGGTCCCAGGTGCGGTCCCAGATCAGCTTGATCACGTTCCAGCCCGCACCGCGGAAGATCGACTCCAGCTCCTGGATGATCTTGCCGTTGCCGCGCACCGGGCCGTCGAGCCGCTGGAGGTTGCAGTTGACCACGAAGGTCAGATTGTCCAGGCCCTCACGGGCGGCCAGGGAAAGCTGGCCCAGCGACTCCGGCTCGTCCATCTCGCCGTCGCCCAGGAACGCCCAGACATGCGACTTGGAGGTGTCCGCGATCTCGCGCGCCTCCATGTAGCGGTTCATCCGCGCCTGGTAGATCGCACCGAGCGGGCCGAGACCCATCGACACGGTCGGGAATTCCCAGAAGTCCGGCATCAGCCGCGGGTGGGGGTAGGACGACAGCCCGTTCGGGTACTTGGACTTCTCCTGGCGGAAGGCGTCGAGCTGGGTCTCGTTCAGCCGGTCCAGCAGGAACGCGCGCGCGTAGATACCGGGGGAGGCGTGGCCCTGGAAGAAGATCTGGTCGCCGCCGTCGCCCTCGTCCTTGCCGCGGAAGAAGTGGTTGAAGCCCACGTCGTAGAGCGAGGCGGAGGAGGCGAAGGTCGCGATGTGGCCGCCGACGCCGATACCGGGGCGCTGGGCACGGGACACCATCACCGCGGCGTTCCAGCGGGTCGCGTTCAGGATCCTGCGCTCGATCTCCTCGTTGCCGGGGAAGAACGGCTCGTCCTTGGTGGCGATGGTGTTCACGTAGTCCGTGCTGCGCATCTCGGGCACGGCCACACGCTTCTCGCGAGCCCGCTCGATCAGGCGCAGCATCAGATAGCGGGCCCGTTCACGGCCGCGCTGGTCCACGGCGGCGTCCAGGGAGTCGAGCCACTCCCGGGTCTCCTCCGGATCGAAATCCGGGACCTGGCTCGGCAGGCCGCCAATGATGATCGGGTTGCGATCGGATCCGGAAGCCACGCTGTTCCTTCGCTCTTCGGTTGCTGGGGATGTCGCTGGGTGTGCTGCTGCTGTGCTGCGCGGGTGACACCGCTCCCCATCGTGTACCCCGGGAGCAATTACGTCATCTCTACCGATGAGTAACCATGCGTCCCCGATTGGCGGACGGGCGCTGCGGAAGCGTACAAAGGTGGCGAAGAGGGTAGGACGGTCCGGCAGCCCCTCGTGGCAGAGGTGTCTGGAGTTGAGGCGGGACGGCCGCAATCGTCACCGTTTCGGCGGTCTCGGCGGCCGGGTACTTGCGCGATCCGTCCCGCCCGTGTGGACTACGGCCAATGCCTCGCGTACGCGCGCGGCTGAAGCATTTTCCGAACAAGATCAGGAGGCAAGCCGTGAGCGCGACCGCGGACCACGCGGAGGAGCGGACCAACCCGGCAGCGAAGCTGGGGTTCGAGCCCGGACAGGTGGTCCAGGAGATCGGCTACGACGATGACGTCGAGCTGGAGCTCCGTGAGGCCATCGAGACTGTCACCGGCCAGGAACTCGCCGACGAGGACTACGAGGACGTGGCTGACGTCGTCCTGCTGTGGTTCCGCGACGAGGACGGAGACCTCACGGACGCACTGGTGGACGCCATCGGTCTGGTCGATGACGGCGGAACGGTCTGGCTGATGACGCCGAAGACCGGCCGTGACGGCTATGTCGAGCCCAGCGACATCAACGAGGCAGCCCAGACCGCGGGTCTCTCCCAGACCAAGAGCATCAACGCGGGCAAGGACTGGACCGGCAGCAGGCTGGTCACGCCCAAGGCGGCGAAGTCCAAGCGCTGAGCCAAGCCCCACCCGCAGGGCCCCTGCCGACGGACCGTGATGGCCGTCGGCAGGGGCCTTTTGCGTAGGCTGTCCGCCATCCGGTCCGGGACCCGCCCGTGCCGGACCGGAGAAGGAAGAGGGAAGCGCACATGGCGATCGAGTTCGGCAGCGAGGCCCCGGACTTCACACTCAAGGACAACCACGGGCGGACCGTGACCCTGGCCGGCTTCCGCGGCGAGAAGAACGTGGTGCTGGTGTTCTATCCGTTCGCCTTCACCGGAGTGTGCACGGGTGAGCTCGCCGCGCTCCGCGACGAGATGACGCTGTTCGTCAACGACGACACCCAGCTGCTCGCCGTCTCCACCGACTCGATGCACACCCTGCGGGTGTTCGCCGAGCAGGAGGGGCTGGAATTCCCCCTGCTCTCCGACTTCTGGCCGCACGGCGAGGCGGCGCGGGCCTACGGCGTCTTCGCCGAGGACAAGGGTTGTGCCGTGCGCGGCACCTTCGTCATCGACAAGTCGGGCGTGGTGCGCTGGAGTGTGGTCAACGACCTGCCCGACGCCAGGGATCTCCATGACTACGTGAAGGCGCTCGACGCGCTCTGACCTCATCGGTCGATGTGTCTGGTTTCGGTGGGGAACCCGTCACTAGGATCCAGTCGTTGATCCGATGCCATCGCACGACGGGGGCGCTGCCCCTGACATCTACATGGGAGGACTCGTGGGAGTCAGCCTCAGCAAGGGCGGCAACGTCTCGCTGACCAAGGCCGCCCCCAACCTGACGGCGGTCACCGTCGGTCTGGGCTGGGACGTCCGCACCACCACCGGTACCGGCTTCGACCTCGACGCCAGCGCCCTGCTGACGAACGCCGAGGGCAAGGTCGCCATCGATGGGAACTTCGTCTTCTTCAACAACCTCAAGAGCTCCGACGGCTCCGTCGAGCACACCGGTGACAACCTCACCGGTGAGGGCGAGGGTGACGACGAGCAGATCAAGGTGAACCTCGCGTCGGTCCCGGCCGACGTTGCCAAGATCGTGTTCCCGGTCTCCATCTACGACGCCGAGAGCCGTCAGCAGTCCTTCGGCCAGGTGCGCAACGCGTTCATTCGCGTGGTGAACCAGGCGGACGGCCAGGAGCTGGCCCGCTACGACCTGAGCGAGGACGCCTCCACCGAGACCGCCATGGTCTTCGGCGAGCTGTACCGCAACGGCGCGGAGTGGAAGTTCCGGGCCATCGGCCAGGGCTACGCCTCGGGCCTGCGCGGCATCGCGCAGGACTTCGGCGTCAACGTCTGAGCCGACAGCTCACAGCCGGTGCCACACAGCCGGCGGAAGCTCCGTGCCGTGTCCGGCGCCGCACACCATCCGTGCGGCGCCGGACGCGCCCGCGCCTGCACAACCGCACATCCAAGGGGAGGACTCACGTCATGGGCGTCACGCTCGCCAAGGGAGGCAATGTCTCCCTCTCCAAGGCCGCACCCAACCTCACCCAGGTCCTGATCGGGCTCGGCTGGGACGCGCGCTCCACCACCGGCGCGCCGTTCGACCTCGATGCCAGCGCACTGCTCTGCCAGTCCGGCCGTGTGCTCGGTGATGAATGGTTCATCTTCTACAACAATCTGACAAGCCCGGATGGTTCGGTCACACACACCGGTGACAACCTCACGGGCGAGGGTGACGGCGACGACGAGTCGCTCATCGTGGACCTGTCCCAGGTTCCCGCCCACTGCGACAAGATCGTCTTCCCCGTCTCCATCCACGATGCGGACAACCGCGGCCAGACCTTCGGCCAGGTCAGCAATGCCTTCATCCGCGTGGTGAACCAGGCGGACGGTCAGGAGCTGGCCCGCTACGACCTGAGCGAGGACGCCTCCACCGAAACCGCGATGATCTTCGGTGAGCTCTACCGGTACGGGGGCGAGTGGAAGTTCCGCGCGGTGGGGCAGGGGTACGCGTCGGGACTTCGGGGCATCGCTCTAGACTTCGGGGTCAACGTTTCGTAAAGCCGGGCGCGGCGCGGGGGAAGAGCGTTCTCGCGGGGTCCGTACAAACCGATGGGATAGCAGTGGTCCTGAGAACTTTCGGCTGGTCGTTCGCCATCACGGCGCTCGGCCTCGCATTCGCCGCCTGGCAGTGGGGGTGGGAGGCGTTCGGGATCGTTCTGATCCTCTCGGTCCTCGAGATTTCGCTGTCCTTCGACAACGCGGTGGTCAACGCCGGAATCCTGAAGAAGATGAATGCCTTCTGGCAGAAGATCTTCCTCACCGTCGGCATTCTCATCGCGGTCTTCGGTATGCGGCTGGTCTTCCCTGTCGCCATCGTCGCCATCAGTGCCAAGGTCGGCCCCATCGAGGCCGTCAACCTCGCCCTGGAGCAGCCCGAGCAGTATGAGGCGCTGGTCACCGACGCCCACCCGGCGATCGCCGCCTTCGGTGGCATGTTCCTGCTGATGATCTTCCTTGACTTCATCTTCGAGGAGCGGGAGATCAAGTGGCTCGCCTGGCTCGAGCGCCCGCTGGCCAAGCTCGGCAAGGTCGACATGCTGTCGGTCTGCATCGCCCTGATCGCCCTGCTGATCACCGCGATGACCTTCGCGACCCACGCCCACACCAGCACGGGCCACGCGGACAAGTCCGCCACCGTGCTGCTCGCCGGTGTCGCCGGTCTGATCACGTATCTGATCGTCGGCGGGCTCTCCGGCTACTTCGAGGACAAGCTCGAGGAAGAGGAGGAGCGCGAGCAGGAGGAGGAGGAGAAGGCCAGGGCCGAGGGCAAGCAGGTCTCCGCCGTCGGCCTGGCGGGCAAGGCCGCCTTCTTCCTGTTCCTCTACCTGGAGGTGCTCGACGCGTCGTTCTCGTTCGACGGCGTCATCGGTGCCTTCGCCATCACCAACCACATCTTCTGGATGGCCCTGGGCCTCGGTATCGGCGCCATGTACGTCCGGTCCCTCACGGTCTACCTGGTCCGCCAGGGAACCCTGGACGACTACGTCTACCTGGAGCACGGCGCGCACTACGCCATCGGCGCACTTGCCGTCATCCTGCTCATCACCATCGAGCACCAGATCAGCGAGATCATCACCGGCCTCATCGGTGTGGTGCTGATCGCCGCCTCCTTCCTCTCCTCCGTGATGCGCAACAGGGCGCTGGAAGCCGAGGGGACGAAGGAGAAGGAGCCGGCCCAGTAGCCCCCGTCCGCCCGGACGGGGCCCTTGGACAGGCTCTACGTGCCCGGGCCCGCGCGGAAGTGTGGCGGCCCGGGGATTGAGGAACGCTCTCAGCGGGGCGGCCAGGAGGCGACACGGCCTCCGGGCCGCCCCGCGTGGCATGCGATGACAGTCAGACGGCCGGCAGTCAGGGGTGGGGCATGGGTCTCTTGGACGGATGGTGGCGGGGCGGTGCGGCGGCGCAGTTCGACTCCGGGAGCGCTGCGACCAACTCCATCCAGCTGACCAGGCGGCATCCGCAGGTCTCACTCAGCAAGCAGGGCGCCATCACCGGGAACCTCCGGGTGAACCTGTCCTGGCGGATGCGCACCTCCGACATCGAGGGCCGCTCCCGGCAGAGCGGACGACTGCTGCGCCACCCGTTCAAGCTCTTCAAGCCCGAGGTGGTCCAGGCGCACACCCAGGGTGTGGTCAATGTGGACCTGGACCTCGGCTGTCTCTACGAGCTCATGGACGGCAGCAAGGGCGTGGTGCAGCCGCTCGGCGGCTTCTTCGGCAGCCTGAACGAAGCCCCGTATGTCAGGCTCAGCGGCGACGACCGGTTCGGGGCGCCATCCGGTGAGACGCTCTTCGTCAACCTCGACCACCGCGACCAGATCAAGCGCCTGCTGTTCTTCGTCTACATCTACGACCAGACCCCGGCCTTCGACCGTACGCACGCGAAGGTGACGCTGTACCCGGGCAACGGGCCCCGGGTAGAGATCGAGCTCGAGGAGCGCGCCCCGCAGGCACGCTCCTGCGCGGTGTTCTCGCTGGAGAACGTGAAGGGCGAGCTCATCGTGCGCCGCGAGGTGAAGTTCGTCTACGGCTTCCAGGCCGAGCTGGACCGGCTGTACGGCTGGGGCCTCCAGTGGGGACGGGGCTACAAGACCAAGACCTGAGAGGTCTGAGGCCCTGGAGCCCCCCGGGACTCCGGGACGCACCGTGGCGCACCGGGATCCACCGCGGTGCGCCGAGATCCCTCGCGGTGCGCCGAGACCTGCACACCTACCGGATGAACTGCGGTCCCATCGGAGGCAGCCGGAAGTTCGGGTCGGGCGCGGGCGCAGCCGCTGCGGCCGGCTGGGGATAGCCGTACGCGGGCTGCGCCGACGGCTGGGGCGGCTGCGGGTAGCCGTACGCGGGCCCCGTCGCGGGCGGGACCGGCTGGGGGTAGCCGTAGGCCGGCCCGGACTGCGGCTGCTGCGGATAGCCGTACGCGGGGGCGGTGGGAGCCGATGCGGGCATCGGCGGGGTCGGCATCGCACGCGTCGCGTCCTGGTCGCCGGCGCTCTGCTGGGACGGCACCGACGGCTGCTCCGCCTGGGGCGCCGCCGGCTCCGGCCCGGCCGTGTCGTCCACCGAGATACCGAAGGCCGTCGCCAGACCGATCAGCCCGGTGGGATACCCCTGCCCGACCGCACGGAATTTCCAGCCGTCCCCGCGCCGGTAGAGCTCGCCGCAGATGATCGCGGTCTCCTCGCCGGTCTCCGCCCGCACGTCGAACACCGCCAGCGGCTCGGCCTCTGCCTCGGCCTGCCCCGCGTCGTAGAGCGCGACCCGCAGGTCGTGGACTCCGGCGAAGCTGCCGCCGTCCGACGAGGCGGCCAGCACCACCTGGTCCACCGACGGGTCGAGCGAGCCGACATCCGCCTGGACGGTGTCGGTCATCCCGTCCGCCGCCCGCTTCTTCGGCATCAGCCGCACCAGCCCGGACGGGTGCCGAGGCTGGTTGTAGAAGACGAAGTCCTCGTCGGAGCGCACACGGCCGTCGGTGCCGAGCAGCAGGGCCGATGCGTCCACATCGGGCACCCCGGGGCCGGGGGACCAGCGCAGTACGGCCCGTACCGCCGTCGCTCCGAGCGGTACGTTGGAGCCCTTCATCATCGCGTGCGTCATGACCGTAATCCTGCCTTCCCGCCCCCCGCGCGGACAACGCCGGGGCCGCGCCGGGCATGGGCAGCCTGATACGCGGGCAGTCTGAGTCGGGGACGGACAGGGAGCGCGCCGGACGACCCGCGCAGCCGGACACACTGCGCAGCCGGACGAACTTCCTGGTTACCTTGTTTTCATGCGCGCGGGTAACTCATGACACTTGCACCTACGTACTATTACCGGCCGATCACCTGATGGGGCCGCAACGGCAGTACGGGGGGATACATATGCGTCATTTCGGGCACATCCCGGCTACTGCGCGGAAGGAACTGTTCCACAAAGAGCCGTCGGAGTTCGGGGCCGAGGCTCCCGCGCGGCTGCTCTCGGCCGCGCTCGGGGCCACGCTGTACAGTCCCGCGACCAGGCCCCGGCTCGCGGACGACATCCTCAAGCAGAGTGCGCGCGGTGTCGTGTCCATGGTGCTCTGCCTGGAGGACTCCATCGACGACGCCGATGTGCCGGACGCCGAGGAGAACCTCGTCCGCCAGTTCGCGGACCTCGCGGCCCGGGGCGCCGACGTGCCGCTGCTGTTCATCCGGGTCCGTGAGCCCGGCCAGATCCCCGACCTCGTCGGGCGCCTCGGCGCCTCGGCCGGGCTGCTGTCCGGATTCGTCCTGCCGAAATTCACCGAGGAGCGCGGCGGAGCCTTCCTGGACGCGCTCAGCGGCGCCGAGTCCGTGACCGGCCGGCGGCTCTACGCGATGCCGGTGCTGGAATCACCCGAGCTGCTGCACCTGGAGAGCAGGGCGGAGACTCTGGCAGGAATAGCCCGCACCGTCGACAAGTACCGGGACCGGGTCCTGGCGCTGCGCCTCGGCGTCACCGACTTCTGCTCCGCGTACGGACTGCGCCGCTCACCCGACATGACCGCCTACGACGTCAAGATCGTCGCGCATGTCATCGCGGACGTGGTCAATGTGCTGGGCCGCTCAGACGGCACCGGCTACACCATCACCGGGCCGGTGTGGGAGTACTTCCCCCGCCAGGAGCGCATGTTCAAGCCCCAGCTGCGCCGCAGTCCCTTCCTGGAGGTGCGGGCCGAGGAGCTCCGTACCACCCTGATCGAGCACGACCTCGACGGACTGCTCCGGGAGATCGAGCTGGACCGCGCCAACGGACTGCTCGGCAAGACCTGCATCCATCCCTCCCATGTGCTTCCCGTCCATGCGCTGTCGGTCGTCAGCCATGAGGAGTTCAGCGACGCCCAGGACATTCTCCGCCCGGAGCGGGGAGGTGGCGGAGTGCTGCGTTCCGCTTACACGAACAAGATGAACGAGGTGAAGCCGCACCGGGCCTGGGCCGAGCGCACGCTCCAGCGCGCGGAGGCGTTCGGCGTCGCCCGGGAGGACGTCGGTTTCGTCGAGCTGCTCACCGCCGGACTGGCCGGCTGATGCCGGCTACGGCTGCCACTGGGCTGCCGCCGACCGGCGCCGGTGACGCTGGCCGATGATGGAGAAGACGTCAGAGACGATAGAGATGGCAGAGACGACAGAGGAGAGCGGTACGGCAGTGGTGTGGTCGGGTAGCTGGGTCGCCCAGCGGCTGGGAGTCGAGCTCGTCGGTGACGACGGGCTCAAGGACATGCTGGGCATGGCCCTGCGGCGCAACCCCAAGCGGGCGCATCTGCTGGTCTCGCAGGTCCTCGGCAAGCATGTGCCGCAGAGCCCGGCGACCGTGTACGGGCACGCGTTCGCGCTCGGCGCGCGGGTGCGCGCGCTGCTGGGCGACGAGGAGGCCGCGCGGTCCCTGGTGCTCGGGTACGCGGAGACCGCGACCGGCCTCGGCCACGCGGTCGCCGACGGACTGGCCCTCGCGCCCTACCTGCACTCCACCCGCCGCCCTGTCGCCGGTGTCGCACGGGCGGGAGGATTCGAGGAGTCCCACTCCCACGCCACCTCCCATCTGCTGCTCCCGGAGGACCCCCGGCTGCTCGCGGGCGCGGGCCCGCTCGTCCTCGTCGACGACGAGTTCTCCACCGGTAACACGGTGCTCAACACCATCAGCGACCTGCACGAGCGCCACCCGCGCACGCGGTACGTGGTCGTCGCCCTGGTCGATATGCGCTCGGCGGCCGACACCCAGCGTCTGGCGGACTTCGGGGAGCGAATAGGCGCCCGGATCGATGTGGTGGCCATGGCCACCGGCACGGCACGGATGCCGGACGACGTGCTGGAGCGGGGACAGGCGCTGGTCGCCGAGTACGAGCAGGAATCCTTGGCCTGTGAGCCGGTGGCCACGGGCCGGAGCTGCACACGGGTGGACCTCGGTTGGCCGGCGGCGGTGCCCGACGGCGGCCGGCACGGCTTCACCCAGGCACAGCGCGCCACGCTGGAGGCCGCCCTGCCCGCCATGGCGGCCCGTGTCGCCGACGCGCTCGGCCCGGCGGCCGCGGGGCGCCGGGTGCTGGTCCTCGGCTTCGAGGAGCTGATGTACGCGCCCCTGCGGCTGGCCCAGGCCCTGGAGGAGCGCGGCGGCTGCGAGGTGCGGTACTCGACCACGACCCGCTCCCCGGTGCTCGCCCTGGACGACCCCGGCTACGCGATACGCAGCAAGCTGGCCTTCCCCGCCCACGACGACCCGGCCGACGGCCCCGGTGAGCGGTACGCGTACAACGTGGCCGGTGGCGCCTTCGACGCGGTCGTGGCCGTCGTCGACTCGGCCGCAGACACTCCCGGGCTGCACGCCCCCGACGGCCTGCTGGCACAGCTCTCGGCACACATACCGCAGGTCGTGCTCGCCGTCGTCCCCAGTTACGTTCCCGCCGCTGGAATTCCCGGAAAGGAACCCATGCTCCCCGAGCCCCTGCGCGGCCCCGCCTTCTCCTCCTACGCCCCTGAAGAGGTCGGCTGGCTGCTCCAGGACCTCTCGGACGTCGATCTCGAGGCCCCCACCGAGGAGCGCGAGGAGGCGATACAGAGCGGCGGCGCCCACTACGCCGAGTCGCTGCCGGTCGAGTACCAGCCGAGCCCCGAATACCAGCAGCTCTTCCGCGCCGCGCTGGACACCTCGGCAGCCCGGATCGCCCGCGCCGTCGGCACGGTCACCGAGACCGTGCTCGCGGAGAGATCACCGCGTCCGGTACTCGTCTCGCTGGCCCGCGCGGGGACCCCCATAGGGGTACTGATGCGCCGCTGGGCGCTGGGCCGGCACGGCCTGGACCTGCCGCACTACGCCGTCTCGATCGTGCGGGGCCGCGGTATCGACGCCAACGCGCTGCGCTGGCTCGCCACCCATCACGACCCGGCCGATGTCGTGTTCGTCGACGGCTGGACCGGCAAGGGCGCCATCACCCGCGAGCTGGCCGCCGCGATCAGCGAGTTCGACGGCTTCGACCCGGACATCGCCGTGCTCGCCGACCCCGGCGGCTGCGTCCGCACCTACGGCACCCGCGAGGACTTCCTCATCCCCTCCGCCTGCCTCAACTCCACGGTGTCCGGACTGGTCTCCCGTACGGTCCTGCGCGCCGACCTGGTCGGCCCGGACGACTTCCACGGCGCGAAGTTCTATCGCGAGCTGGCCGGAGCCGATGTCTCGGGCCACTTCCTGGACACCGTCTCGGACCGCTTCGACGAGGTCGCCGACGCCGTGGACGCCGAGGTGAAGGAGCTGCTCGCGGCCGACCGGTCACCCACCTGGGCGGGCTGGGCGGCCGTGGAGCGCATCAGTGAGGAGTACGGCATCCACGACGTCAACCTGGTGAAGCCGGGAGTCGGCGAGACCACGCGGGTGCTGCTGCGCCGGGTGCCCTGGAAGATCCTCGCCAAGCGGGGAGCGGGCGCGGACCTCGACCACGTACGCCTGCTGGCCGAGCATCGCGGGGTACCCGTCGAGGAGGCGGACGACCTGCCGTACACCTGTGTGGGGCTGATACACCCCCGGTTCACCCGCGGGGCGACCGGCACCGACGGCAAGGCGGTGGCCGCTCCGTGAAGCACCTCGTCGCCAGCGATCTCGACCGCACGCTGATCTATTCCGCGGCTGCGCTCCAGCTCACCATGCCGGACCCGGAAGCACCCCGTCTGCTGTGCGTCGAGACGCACAAGCACAAGCCCCTGTCGTATCTCACCGAGACCGCCGTGGGCCTGCTCACCGAACTCGCCCGCACCTCGGTGTTCGTCCCGACCACCACCCGGACCCGCGAGCAGTACGGGCGCATCCGCCTCCCGGGACCCGCGCCGAAGTACGCGATCTGCGCCAACGGCGGGCATCTGCTCGTCGACGGGGTCTCCGACCCCGACTGGCAGCGCACCGTCACGAGCCGGCTCGCGGGCGAGTGCGCCTCCCTGGACGAGGTCCGTGCCCATCTGCGGGCCACGGCCGGTCCCGCGTGGCTGCTCAAGGAACGGGTCGCCGAGAAGCTCTTCGCGTACCTCGTGGTCGACCGTGCGCTGCTCCCGGAGGGGTGGATCGAGGAACTGGCCGCCTGGGCGGAGCCGAGGGGCTGGACGGTCTCGCTCCAGGGCCGCAAGATCTACGCGGTGCCGAGGCCGCTCACCAAGAGCGCGGCGGTCCGCGAGCTCGCGCGACGCACGGGCGCGGAGGCGGTGCTGGCCGCGGGTGACTCGCTGCTCGACGCCGACCTGCTGATGGCCGCGGACCACGCCTTCCGCCCGTCCCACGGCGAGCTCGCCGACACGGGCTGGACGGCACCGCATGTCACCGTGGTCCCGGAATCCGGGGTCCTGGCGGGCGAGCAGATCCTGCGCCTTCTGACCGCACGGGCGGCGGAGCCGTCGCCGTCGCCGGAGCGCGCCACCGTACCGGCGCCGGGCACGGCACCCGGCACGGCACAGACGCCCGTGGCGCTGTAGGCCTCCGTACCGCCCTGGCGCTCCATACGGACCTGGCGGGCCCGCGCGTCAGCCGCAGCAGCCCCCGCCGCAGCAGCCGCCGCCTCCGCCCCCGCCTCCCGCGGGGGCGGAGGCGGACGCGCTCGTGCCGCCCACGGCGACGGCGGAGAGCAGTTTGACGGTGTCGCCGTGCCCGGCCGGGCAGGCGGCCGGGTCGCCGGACTCGGCCATGGGCCTGCTCAGCTCGAAGGTGTCTTCGCAGGTGCGGCAGCGGTACTCGTAACGGGGCATGCCCCACAGACTAGCGGCCGGTTCCCTGGCCCTGCCGCTCCCGGCGCAGCCGCTCCTCTGCCGCCGCCTCATCGGGATGGCGGGCCTTCCAGTACGGGTTGTCGTGCGGGAGGGCGCTGCCGACCCTGCCGTACATCCCGAACCACATCAGCATGATCCCGACGATGAAGCTGAAGATCACGTTCTGGATCTTGAAGTTCAGGAAGTTGACCTCGGTGTCCAGCATTCCCAGGCCGATGAAGCCGTTCAGGATGAAGAGGATGCCGAGCACCATGTTCAGCGTGGAGGCGAAGTTCCCCCCGACGATCATGCCGGCGAAGAGCAGCAGTCCGACCAGGATGGACAGCACGCTCAGTGCGCCGTTGGTGTTGAGTCCCGCGACGGTCGAGTCGCCGATGTCGAAGAAGCCGATGTTGTGGGTCAGGCCCAGGATCCCGAAAGCCACGAGGACCAGCCCCATGACACCGGCGCCTACCCGGTAGACCTTGCTCAGGCGGTGGTCGGCGGGCAGATGCTCGTCCAGCACGACGCGGATGCCGCCCTTGTGCTGCGAGGTCCCTTGCACGTGAGTGGATGCCATATCGGCCCCCTTCGGCCGTACGTACGTTCCTCCATGCTCCCTACAGCATCCGCCCGCATTCAGGCCCCGACAAATCAGCCCGGCACGGGGCAGGGACCGTCACGCCCCGCCGCCGCGCTCCTCGCGGATCTGTTCGACCACATGGGTCACGGCCCCCCGCACCGCTTCCGTCTCGGTCAGGAAGTGCCAGTAGTCGGGGTGACGCCCCTCAAGACCGGCGACGGCACGGTCAAGCCGGGCCACGGACTCGTCCAGCGGCCTGGCGTGCCGCGGGTCGGGCGTGGAGCGCCCCTGCATCGCGAGCCGCTGGGCGTCGCGGATCGCGAACCGGGTGCGCTCGATCTCCTGCTTCGGGTCCTTCGCGACCGCGTCCAGCCGCCGCAGACGGTCACCCGCCGCCGAAACGGCCTCGTCGGTGCTGTTCAGGAGGGCCCGGACGGTCCCCAGAAGAGCCGTCGCATCCGGCCAGCGCTGCTCGGTGCGCGCCTTGGCGGCCTCCGTGAGCTTCTCCTCGGCCATCCTCACATGCTCGACGGCCTGGGCGGGCACGGGCTGGAGGTCCTGCCAGCAGGCAGCGCTGTAACGGCGGCGCAGCTCACTGAGCACGGGCTCGACACCGCTCGCACGGGTGGTCAGCGCCTGAGCCCTGGTCCGCAGCGACACCAGGCGCTTGTCGATCTCGGCGGCCCGCTCGGGCAGCCGCTCCGCCTCACCCCGTACCGCCTCCGCGTCCCGTACGACCCGGTCCGCCCGCTGCAACGTCTCCGTCACCCCGTGCCGCCCCGCCCCCTCGTTCAGCTTCGTCAGCTCGGGCGCCAGAGAGGCCAGCCGCGCCGCGAGATCGTCGGCACGCAGCCCGGATCCGCGCACCGCGTCGAGTGCGTTGCTCGCCCCCAGCAGCGCCTGCCGGGCCCGCTCCACCGCGGGCGCGAGCCTGGCCAGCTGGGTCTCCGCCGTGTCGAGCAGCGGCCCGAGCCCCTGCGCGAACCGGTCGAGCTCGACCTTGACCCGTACCAGCTCGTCCTTGGCCCTGGTCAGCTCACCACGGGCGCGGGCCGCGACGGAGGCATCGAGGTCGTCCCGGTCCAGATCGTGCGCGTCGACCGCCGTGATGTACCCATGGCTGACCTCGTCGATCCGACGGCCCAGCGCGGCGAACTCCTCTCCGACCCGGCGTGCACCGGGCGAGCTGTCCACAGCCGTGATCGTCTCGATGGAGATCCGCAGATCCCGCTGGGCCGTGTCCAGCTCGTAGAACGCGGCGGCCGCGTCGTCCTTCGCCGCCTGCGCCTCCGCCCGCTGACTCTCCGCCCGCCCGCCGAACCAGCGCCGGGTACCGCCCCCGGAGAGCGACGCGGGCAGCGCCGCGGCAGCCACGACCAGCAACGGCACAGGCCACAGCACCAGCGCGAGCACATCGCGCGCGACACTCGCATGGGCCTTCGCTCCGGCGTACGCCCGTGTGTGTGTCGCCCTCACATCCCTCTCCCGTGCCGTGTCCGCCCTACCGGTTCATTCTCCCACCAGGTATGGACGAACACACGAGCCCGTCAGTTCGCAGTTCGTACGGATATCTCGCCGTTGTCGCTCTTCGCGTTGATGACATGCGTACTCCGGCCGTCCTGCCGCACGTCGACCGAGGTGTCCCCGTTGTCCGCCGAGGCCGTCACGCGATACGCCTGCGCCCCCGGCACCTCGATGGTGATCTCGCCGTTGTCGCTCTCACCGTCCACGAGGCTCGGATCCTCGGCGAAGGCGAGGCTCACGGAGCCGTTGTCCGACCGGGCCGACACCGTCCAGGACGTGATCCGCTCCCCGGTGATCTCCCCGTTGTCGCTGGTCAGCTCCAGCGGCCCACCGGAGTCCCGCACGGTCACCTCCCCGTTGTCCGCCCGCAGCGCCAGCGCCGTCTCGAACCCGCTCGCGCTCACACTCCCGTTGTCCCCCTGCACGGTCACGGCGACCCCGCGCGGCACCTTCACCGAATGCCGGGCATCGCAGTCGGCCGCCAGGCCCTCGCACTTCACGTCGAGCGTCAGCGTCCCGTCCCGCATCTCCCACACAGGTTCCGGCCCGTTCCCGACGAACACCCACCCGTCGACCCGCCGCTCGACCTCCACGTCCGCCACATCCGCAGGCACCAGCTCCACCGAGGAGCCCCTGGCCTCGATGACCAGCTCCTTCCCACCGAACGCGAACGTCTTCCGTTCCACCACCCCGTCCTCGGCATCGGCACACCCGGTGACAGCGAACGCGACGACCACGGCGCCGACGACGCCAAGGGCTGCGCGGGTACGGGTGCGGGTGCCGGTGCGGCGTGTGTCCATGGTTTTCGTCCCCCAGAGCTCCGAACTGCGATGCCCCACGGTAGGAGGCCCCCTCGCACCGCACGATCCGGCGGCCCACCGGCTGCGTGGTGGGGTTACCCCCCGCTTCTCTCGCCACCTCTCCCCGCCGGGGGAGCCGATCTGGTTTGCGGCACCCACCCATGTGCCATGTACGCTGTTGCCTCGTTCCGGGTGCGTAGCTCAGGGGTAGAGCGCTGCTCTTACAAAGCAGATGTCGGCGGTTCGAAACCGTCCGCGCCCACCAGTCGTGAAGACGACGAAGGTCCAGGTCACGGGTAATAGAACCGGAAGCCTGGGCCTTGCTCGTTCCCTGACAAGTTCGTGCATGGTTGGCGTTGGCGCGTCGGACCCTTGATCGTTGATCATGGCCTGTGTGGTGGGGAACCGGGCACGTGCAGGGATCATCCGGTGTCGGCAGATCACGGGGCTGACGCCCGCGGTGATTGCTGAACTCGTTGCCGAGGTTGGCCCGTTGTGGCACGAACGTCATCAGGCGGTGCTTGCCTCGCGGCCGCGGCGCCGGGGCGAAGCGCAAGTTGGTCTTTGTCGGTCGACTGCTGGCCACGCGTGCAACATGCGCGGCTGCGCACTGTCGCGCCTGCGCGTGCATCGCAGGCCGGAGTAGACCGTCCCCGTAGGGTCCGGCGGCACGTCGCCCGCGGTGAGGGCGGTCCCGCTCCACCCGGAGGCGAGGACGACGTCCGCAATGGCCAACCGGCGGCGACTGTGAAAATCGCTGTCCGATCATCGGAGCACGGTGATAGACATCCGGCGTGGAAAAGAACCTCGAGTTCCCTGACCTGCTGCGACTGATCGATGAACGGTCGACCGCCTTCCGCGCTGCGGTCGGCGCCGCGCCCAGTCTCGACGCACAGGTGCCGACCTGCCCCGAGTGGACGCTTTTCGATCTGGTGAAGCACCTGGGTGGGGGAGACCGTTTCTGGGCCGCCATCGTCGGAGCGGGCCCTGCCGACGCTCCCCCTGCCGAGGCCGCCGCTGCGCGCGCCGCTCTGGAAGTGCCGCGGGAGCGTGAGGCTTTGCTGGCCTGGCTGGCCGCGTCGACGCAGCTTCTGCTGAGCACCCTGCGGGAGGCGGGCCCGGACGCCCGCTGCTGGGCGTGGTGGAGTGACTTGCAGACGCCGCGGACCTCTGGCGGAGTCGCCCGGCACCGGGTCCAGGAGAGCGCGGTGCACACCTACGACGCCCAGCTCGCCACGGGCGCCCCCCAGCCGCTGCCGGCCGCGGTCGCCCTCGACGGTGTCGAGGAGTTCCTGTTCACCTGCGTCGCGTCGCCCAGCGCCTGGCCGCACAAGCCCACGGCCTTCGACTTCCGCACCGCCGAGGGCCGCTCCTGGCGCCTCACGGTCGACGGCGACGGCGCACGCTCCACCCGCATCACCGCCACTGCTGCGACCAGCGAGGACTCGGACGCAGCCGGCGTCTCCATCCATGGCACGGCCAGTGAGTTGATCCTCTATTTGTACGACCGTATCCCGGCCGGCTCCTTGCACGTTGACGGAGACGCAGGGCTTCTCGACCTGCTCCGCGCCTGGGAGCCGGAGGAGTAGGACGTAGCGGGGGCGGTTGGCCGCGCCCCGAGCCGGTAGGGCACAACTCCTCGCCAGGTTCGTCAGTCGCGGCACCCGGTCAAACCCGCGAGGCGGCCTCGGGGCGTCGCCGAGCCGACCGTCTACCTGGTCAGAGCTCGAACTCACGATCTCCGCACGATCAGAGACGAGTACATCGGCAGCCGGGCAACCGCCGACCGGCTCGCTCTCCGTATCCAGCATGCCGGCGGTTCTGCGTCGAGGCCGACCCCTGGCCGCGCTCCTGGTCCCACGAACCCGCCAGATGGCTATTTGTCAGGTAGGCCGTACATGGCTGCTCTCCTCCCCAACCTGCCCAGCGGCGAACTCCGTTCACGCCATCGGTGTACCCACCGCCTGTTCCAGCGTGGAGAATCGAAGGGAGCAGGCCGGCCAGCACCGGAGCGACGGGTGGGGAAATTCGAAGAGCCTCATCAGCGGATGTCCACTGACAGGGGCCGGCACACGGAGTGCCTTTGCTCGTGGGTTGCAGTGGCGGACGCAGCGGCAACGTAGGCGCACCAGCGCATGGCCGTGCGGTCGCTGTGCCGCAGGGCTGTGACGGCACCGCAGGCGCCCGGGCCAACCGGTCGAACCTGCAAAGCAGGTGTCGGCGGTTCGAAACCGTCCACGCCCACCGGAGAAGGGCCTCCAGCCGATCAAGGCTGGCATTGACATGAACGTTTCACATCAACGGGACTGGTCCCCCACGCCTGACGGCTGCAGTTGGCGCACTGGGCGTCGATCGACCGGCTGAGGAACTTCGGGTTGCCGGGAGGCGTTGGGGGGAGGACGCGTGAATGCGCGCGGACGACCGGAATGACACAGGCAGAAGCCGAGGTGGCACGCGTGGCGATGTGGGATCGGATCAAGGACCAGGCCAAGAGTCTGCAGCAGCCGCAGGGGACGCGGGGCGCCGGCGGACACGGGCGACCGGGTGCGGGGTCCACCGGCGGATCGCGGGCTCAGCTGGTGAACACGCTCAAGTCCCAGCTCACGTCCCTCAAGGCGGAGCTGAAGAGCGGCGCCTACCGAGACGCCAGCATGGCGATGTGTGCTCTGGTCGCGGCTGCCGACGGGCAGGTCGACCCGGCGGAGCGGCAGCATGTGGAATCGCTCATCCTGAACAACGAGGTTCTGCAGAACTTCCCGTCCGACCAGTTGCGGCAGCGGTTCAACAAGCATGTCGACCAGCTGGCGTTCAACTTCCAGCAGGGCAAGGCTGAGGCCATGCAGGAGATCGCCAAGGCGGCGAAGAAGCCGACGGAGGCCAGGGCGGTCGTGCAGACCGGGTTCGTCGTTGCCGGTGCGGACGGTTTCGTCGCACCGGCCGAGGAGCAGGTCCTGCGCGAGGCGTGCTCGGTGCTCGGCCTGCCCCCGCAGGATTTCGGTATCTGACAAACGGCCCCGACGCGTGTCGCGTCGGTCCGGCGGAGTGACATCTACAGCTGACATCAACGCCCGCGATCAGAGGAGCCTTGTGCGGTTCCTTGCAGACGGGCTGCCAGGGGAGCGCCAGCGGCATAGGGCGTCCGGGCGAACTTACAAGGCAGGTGTCGACGGTCCGCGTGCCAGATCGAGCAGTCAGCCACGGTCAACGGCGGCGTGCGGCGGTGTCAGCGAGCTCGGTAAGCCGCAGTCCGTAATCCGTCCGTTGGCCAGCCAAGGCCGCTGCGCGGCCGATGCCAGGCTTACAAAGCAGGTGCCGACGCTTCAAAACCGTACGGCATTCTCAGGAATGGGGCGGATGCGACGGCCGATTGAGAGCACCTCCCAGCCGGCTCTGTTGTCAGCTGAGCTATGAGAGGCAGGTAACTATTCGTCCGTCCGGGTGGAACGGGGGCTGATGCGCCGGTGTGCGTCGCGCAGTAGATCGGGGGCGAGCTTGCGGTGCCACCTGGCCAGCGGTGGCCAGATGCGCGAGGCCACCGGGCGGTCGTAGCGGATGAACGTGGCGAGCGAGACCCGTTCGTCATCGGCCTGGACGACGAGGTGCCCGGTCAGGTGCCAGGAACAGGCTTCGAGCCTGATCCAGTCGTCGCCGCGGCCGGCGATCCGCCATCCGGCCACCCGGTCAGGTGACGCTGTCAGCCGCAGGCCGAGCAGTGCGCGCCAGATGAACTGCCCCGCACGGCCCGCCACATCCTCGAACAGGACTCTCGCCCACTGGTCCGGTGAGCTGTTCGTTTGCCCGCCGCTCATGGTGAAGAGATCGACGTAGTCGGAATCGGTCATGGTGCTGAGGGTGCGGATCCGCTCCGGGACCGGCTGCTGTTGGCGGACGGCGGGGAAGGAAGCCATGCCCACGCTCAAGTCACGCCCTGGTTCGACGTTCATACGGCCTCCCCTTGCGGTTTGACTGCTCAGTGGCACAACGATGTTAACCTACATGCATGTACGTATGTAAGAGGGTGGGATGGTGATGACCGGTAAGCCGGAGGGGCTTCGCCGGACGCAGGCAGACCGGCGGGCCCAGACCAGGGCCGCTCTGCTGGAGGCCGCGGCGCGCGGGCTGTCCACGTACGGGTACGCCAATCTGATCCTGGACCGCGTGGCCGGCGAGGCGGGCTATACGCGCGGCGCCCTGTATCACCTGTTCGCCAACAAAGAGGAACTGGCGCTCGCGGTGGTGAAGTGGGTCGAGGAGACCTGGGAGACCGAGGTGGGCCGTCCTGTCGCTGCTGAATCCGACCCTGTCGAGGCGCTGTTGGCGCTCGCGCGGGGCCACGCCGTCTACTGCCGCCGCGACGTTGCCAACATCATGATGACTTTGAGAGTCGAGTTCGCGGGCCAGGACCATCCCGTCGGCCAGGCGATCACGGACATCGTCGACCGGCTCGAAGCCGACTGCGCCGGGCTGATCGCCGCCGGGCGCAGCAGCGGGGCCATCCCGCCAGGGCCGCCGCCCGCCGAGACGGCATCGGCCTATCTCGGCATCGTCGAAGCGGTCGGGATCTCGCTCGCCGGCCACGCCCCCTACGACGTCGAACTCGCCGAAAGAGCAGTCCGAGGCGTGCTCAACCTGCCACCAGTCCCGGAGGTTCACGAATGAAACTGCCCAACACCGCGCACACGTAGCGTCCCTGGCGGATCCACGAGCTCACCCCCGACTTCGAGGTCGAGGACGTCTGGATGCTGCCGACACCGGGCGGTCCCGGCGCCTTCCCCCGGCTGGTGTCGATCATGGTCTTGGACGCGGAGTCGGACAGCTTCCCTCAGGGCGCCCCCTTCTTGGTCCGTTGCCTCTGGACGGTCCGGCAGAAGATCGGAGCATTGATTCCCAATCATGTTTGTCAAGCGATCACGCACCGGCTTGACCGACTCACACCACGTCACCAGACCGCTTGACAAACATGATTGGGAATCAATAGATGGGTTGCCTTTTCCCCGGCGACCACGAGGTCTGCGGGTGACAGCCGGCGTACAGCCCGACTCGTCTGCCCCTCAAAGCTTCTGACCAGTGGAAACACGTGCAGAGGCCCTTTCGTCGTGTGTGGGCAGGTCCGCTGGACCCGGTCAGCACCGTTCGAACGGGGCCGGGCAGGCCGAGGAGGCGGTCGGTCCGGGGCTGCTTCTCCCACCGGCTCCGTCGGCCGGTGGTCGCCGCGCGTTCAGTGCTGTGGGCATCAGTCTGTCGGGCGGTGTCCCGCCCCATGGCCGTGGTCAGGACGGCTCGGGTGGTACGAGTGGTAAGGACGGTGCGGGTGGTCCGAGTAGTCAGGACGGCCCGGCTTGTACGGGTTGCCCCCGTAGTCCGGGCGGTCCGGCGGGGCAGGACGGTCCTCGCAATGGCCTGTCCAGTCGTTCGGCACGACGATGTGGACGAGGACGGGGGATGTGGATTCGGCGTATGTCGCGCCGCCGTTGTAGCGGGCGGTGAGGGAGTGCTCCCCAAGGGGCAGGGCGGGGATGACGAGGACGGCCCTGCCATCACCGAGGGGGACGGTGCCCAGGGCGGTGGTGCCGTCGAAGAAGGTGACCGCCCCGTCGGCTGGGGTATCGCCGCCTGCGCCGGACACGGTCGCGGTGAGGGTCACTTGTTGACGGCACGTGGATGGAAGGGGATTCGAGGCGATCGTGGTCGTGGTCGGGATGGCCGCGCCGCGCACGGTGCCGAAGGCGGCGTCCAGCGGTTCGGTGCCGACCGGGATGGTGGTGGTGACCTGGTCGGTGGCTGTGTCGATGACCGACACCGTGTTGTCGTTGCCGTTGGTGACGTAGGCCTTCGTGCCGTCAGGGGTGATCGCGGCCCCGAGCGGTCCGGTGCCGACCGGGATGGTGGTGGTGACCTGGTCGGTGGCTGTGCTGATGACCGACACCGTGTTGTCGTTGCCGTTGGTGACGTAGGCCTTCGTACCGTCAGGGGTGATCGCGACATCGAGCGGTCCGGTGCCGACCGGAATGGTGGCGGTGACCAGGTTGGTCCCGATGTCGATGACCGACACCGAACCGCCGATCGAGTTGGTGACGTAGAGCCTCGTGCCGTCGGGAGTGATCCCTGCCCCGAACGGCGCCGCGCCGACCGGGATGGTGGTGGTGACCTGGCTTGTCGCGGTGTTGATCACGGACACGTTGTCGCTGCTCGAATTGACGACGTAAGCCCTCGTGTCGTCCGGGGAGACCACGACCGCGAGCGGTGCGGCGCCGACCGGGATGGTGGTGGTGACCTCGTCGGTCGCTGTGCTGATCACCGAGACGGAGCCGTCGACCGCGTTGGTGACGTAGGCCTTGGTGCCGTCGGGTGAGACGGCGACACCGACGGGGAGCGCCCCGACCTGGATGGTGGAGGTGACCGTGTTGGTCGCAGTATCGATCACGGACACCGTGTTGCCGTTCTGGTTGGTGACGTAGGCCTTGGCGCCGTCGGGGGCGAGTGCCACTCTGACCGGTCCGGAGCCGACCGGCACGGGGCTGCCGGCAACGGGAGAGGCCGGACTGGCGACGTCGATCACGGACACTGTGTTGTCGACTTGGTTGGTGACGTAGGCGTAGGTCCCGGGAGGGACGGGCTCGGCGGCCGTCGCCCGGACCTGGGGGTGCAGGACCGTGGAGAGGACGGCCAGGACCAAGGCGACCAGGGCGGCCGCCATGCGGCCCACAGGGCCCGGTGCGGTGCGGGCTGCTGCCCGCCCGCCGGTTAGCGGGCGCCGGTGACGATCCGTCCGAACCCCAGGAATCATGCCCGGTCCACCTCTCTACACAGCATCCCGCGGGCAGACGTCGCATCAGGCGTGCGGGAGGGACGGAACCGGCCGCGGCACAGGTCCGCGGCCGGCCCACGACGAGCCACACTTACTGCATACCGTCATAAAATAGGCAAGACTCGCGTGTATCCGACTACAACCTGAATGGCCGTCACCGCGGCGGAGCAACTTGGCTTGTGGCTGCTGGGGTGTCCATCGGCGACGGCCGCCACCGGGCTCGTGCGTGCCAGGGCGGTGCCGTGGTTCGGTGAGTACTGGTTCAAGTGACGTACTGGTACGGGAGGCCTGGGCTGGTGCCTGCCGGGGTGCGCACGACAACCGTCGCCGCTCCCGCAGTCCCTGCGGGGGCGATGGCGACGACCTGGGTGTTGGACACCGTGGCGAAGGGCACCGGAACGCCCGCGAAGCGCACTTCGTCGGCGTAGGCCAGGTTGCTGCCGGTGATGGTGACGATGGTTCCGCCGAGAGTGGGGCCCGATGAGGGGGTGAGGCTGCTGAGGGACGGGTTCGCGAGATAGGTGTAGTAGGCGTTTCCCAGCCCGTTTGTGCTGGTGCCGCCCGGGGTGGTGATGGTGACCGCCACGGTGCCCGATCCGCTGGGGGCCAGTGCGGTGACCTGGCTGTCGGAGCCGATGCTGACGCTGGTGGCCGTACTGGCTCCGAAGCGGACGATGCTGGTGAGAGTCAGGTTGCTGCCGGTGATGGTGACGGAGTTTCCGCCGGCGAGCGGGCCCTTGTCCGGGCCTACCTCGCTGATGGCCGGCGCCGGGATGTAGAAGTAGGGCAATGGATTGCTGACACCGCCCGGCGTGGTGACTGTGACATCGGCGGGGGCCGCCGGCCCCGCCGGCGCGGTGACGGTGACCTGGGTGGAGGTGTTGCCGATGATGGCCGCCGGACTCGCGTCGAACTTCACTGCGGTGGCCCCTGACAGGCCGCTGCCGGTGAGGATGACCGTGTTTCCCCCCGAGGTCGGGCCGCGGCCGGGTGCCAGGGAGCTGAGCACCGGGGTTGCGACGTAGGTGTAGGCGACGCCGTTGCTCGTGCCCGAAGTCGCCACGACGGTGACGTTGACCGTCCCGGAGCCCGCCGGTGAGGTGGCGGTGATCTGGCTGGTGCTGATCACCGTGAAAGCGGCCGGGACGGTTCCGAACCTCACGGCGGTGACCCCGGTGAAGCCGCTGCCGTTGATCGTCACCGCGGTCCCTCCCGCGGTCGGTCCCGTGTTGGGATTGAGACTGCTCACTACCGGAGCCATGAGACCTGTTCCTTCCTGCGCTGCTCAGGGTGCTGCGCCCCGGCTGACGTGCGTCGGCCAGGGCGCAGCGGGTTCACACTCGGCGGTCGTCAGCTTGTGCCCGACCGGCCGGGGAGGTACTGACGACCCGTTGGCGCTGAGCCGGCGGGGCAGGGAGGTCAGATGACGGTGAACACGTCACCGGCGACGATCGCGGTCTGGCCGCCCGGGGTGGTGGCCCGGACGTCGTACGTGCCCGTGGCGAGGCCCGGGGGGACGGTGGCGACCAGCGTGGTGGGGGAGAAGGTCGAGAAGTCGGCCTCGACCGCGGCACCGCCGCCCGTTGGGGTGAAGGTCACGGTGCTGACATCCACCAGGTTCGTTCCGGTGACAGTGGTGTCCGAACCGACCGGACCTGAGGTGGGAGCCAGGCTGGTGACGGTCGGGGCGTCGTAGTAGGTGTACTGGGTCGGGGCGCCGAGAGAGATGCTGGTGCCTCCGGCGGTGGTGACGGTGCAGTCGACCGTGTCGAAGCTTGCACCGCCGAAGGCGCCGTGCGCGGGGCAGGTGACGGTCAGCTCGCTGTCCGACAGCACCGTCAGCGCGGTGCCGGCGCCAACGGCACCGAACGTCACCCCGGTCGCGGTCAGCAGACCGCTGCCGTAGACACTCAGGGAAGTGGCGGTCGCCGGACCGTTGCTGGCGCTGAGGCCGGTGGGTGCCGGGGGATCGATATAGAAGAACGACAGCGAGTTGCTGGTCGAAGTCCCCGCGCTGACACTGACGTTGACCTGACCGGGGCACAGCACCGGGATGACGACGGTGACAGTGGTGGCGCCGACCGTGGCGGGGTTGATCTTCTTCGTGCCGAAGTTCACCTTGGTCGTACCCGACAGGCCCGTGCCGGTGAGGGTGAGAGTGATGCCGTTGTGGCTCTGGGTGGGTGTCAGCGAGGTGAGAGTTGCCATGGCGGGTCTCCTTTAGCTCGTGGTGCTCCCGTGGTAGGAGGCGTGCGGCTGACCGTGTGTGGTACGAGTCAGCGGCTTCACGGCACGTCCCGGGCATTAGCGGCGGGATGCGAAGCCGAGGGGGTGGAACCGATGGGCTGACACAGCGCTTCGAGCGTGCGCAGCGGGGTCGGTTGTGGTGGGCGAGTGGGGTGTCACGAAGCCGTGAGGCAGGCCTCGAACGGGGGAACGGTCCGCGTCTCGCCGGGATGGTCTGCTGTTCCTCGTGTAGGGACCGGCCACCCGGAGCGAGTTGCCGACGGATCGATTGATCCTGACGGATCGGAGATCCAGACGATCGATTGATCTAGGCGGTCCGTCCCGCCTGAATCTGATTCAACCCGATGAATTCCGTCACCAACAGAGCGTATTCGGAGCATCAGAGACTTATGTGATTGTAATGCTAACTTCGAATGCATCTATTTGAGCGCGGGGGTGCGCCGCTGTTCTTCTCCTGCGTTTACTCGCTCTCCAGTGGGCGTGAATCGCCAGACTTTTCCTCTCCGACTGCCCTGATCTACGGTGAGCCCCTGAGGTGCGCATCGTTCGGGCTTCGGGTTCTGTCGTCGCAGGCGTCCGCAGCGGGTTCTGCGAATTCATGCCCCGGGGCGCGCCGTTTTTGCCGGTGTTTATGAACTCGAAATCAGCCCACTCGTCGTGGACCGCGAACGATGTACGGTCGGGCCGGGGCGCTACTCGAGTCACTCGGCATCAGAGGCGACTGGCTCTTGCGTGGTCCTGGGAGGCCCGCATCCCGGGTGTCGTGGCCTGCTACGTCCGAGGGAAGGCCCGTCGGTAGTCGCTCGGCGACACCCCGATCTGTTTGAGGAAGTGGTGGCGGAGGTTGTTCGCTGTGCCGAGGCCGCTCAGTTCCCCGATCCTGGCGATCGGCAGGTCTGTCGATTCCAGTAGGCTCTGGGCCCGTCGCAGACGCTGGCTGAGGAGCCATTGCAGCGGAGTCGCTCCGGTGGCTGCTTGGAGTCGCCGGTAGAGAGTGCGCGGGCTCACCGCGGCCCGCTGTGCCAGGCCCTCGACCGTCAGTGGTTGGTCGAGGTGCGCCAGGGCCCAATCCAGTACGGGGGCCAGGCCCCTGTCGTCGGTGGCGGGTACGGGCAGGTCGATGAACTGCGCCTGGCCGCCGGGCCGGTGAGCGGGCACCACCATGCGGCGGGCCAGTTGGTTGGCGACATGCGGGCCCAGGTCGCGGCGTACCAGATGGAGGCAGAGGTCGAGTCCGGCGGTCAGGCCGGCGCTGGTGAGCACATCGCCGTCGTCCACGTACAGCACCGAGTCGTCGACTTGTACCTTCGGGTAGCGCGCGGCCAGTTGAGTGGTGTGCATCCAGTGGGCGGTGGCTCGGCGGCCGTCGAGCAGCCCCGCCTCGGCGAGTGCGAAGGCGCCGGTGCACAGGGAGACCATGCGGGCGCCTGCGTCGTAGGCGTGGCGCAGGGCCGTGATCAGCTCTTGGGGCAGCGGTCTGCCCTCGTCGACGCAGGGGTCGGGTACCGAGGGCACGATGACCGTGTCGGCGCTGACAAGGTCGTCGAGTCCGTAGCGGGTCCGCAGTGACAGTCCGGTTCCGTTCGCGGGACCGTCCTGAAGGGGCTCCTGCGTACTGCACAGCCGCAGGTCGTACCAGGGGTCGGCCAGGTCGGGCTGCGGCTTCCCGAAGACGGTGCAGGGGATGCTCAACTCGTACAGGTCCCATGAGGGGACCCCGATCTCCTCGGTCACGACCACGGCGACAGAACCAGCACTCATGCCTCGCAGCGTATGGCAGGAATTTGGTGGTTGTCGTCACCGGTGTCACTGTTCCCGGTCGCCGCACGCTGCGAGCGTGGTGCGTACGTGATCACCCGCCAGGTGCGGGACAGACAGGGAGTTGAGGCATGGATTTCGATCGCTCGGCCGTGACCGTCATCGGATTGGGCTCGATGGGCTCGGCGCTGGCCACCGTATTGCTGGAGCGGGGCCACGCGACCACCGTGTGGAACCGTTCGGCGCACAAAGCGCAGCCGCTGGTCGACCGAGGCGCCCAGCTGGCCGCGACAGCCGAAGAGGCGATCGCTGCGAGCCCGCTGATCATCGCTTGCGTACTGGACTACGAAGCACTGCACCTCGCCCTCGACCCCGCCGCGGGCTCCCTGGCGGGCAAGGCTCTGGTCAACCTCACCTCCGGTTCCCCGGAGCAGGCCCACGAAGCCGCCGCATGGGCCCGCTCACATGCCGCCGACTACCTGGACGGCGCGATCATGACCACCCCGCCGGGGGTCGGCAACCCCGAGAGGATGTTCCTCTACAGCGGTTCAGACACCGTCTTCGAAGCACATCGTCCGACACTGGCGTCCTTGGGAGACCCCCTGCACCTGGGCACGGACCCGGGCCTGGCCTCCCTCTACGATGCCGCCCTGCTCGGCCTGATGTGGTCCACCATGACCGGCTGGCTGCACGGCACTGCACTGGTCGGCGCGGAGGAGACAGAGGCCACGGCCTTTACCCGCGTCGCGATCCGCTGGCTGAGCGCCGTGGCCGGTTTCCTGACCACCTACGCGCCCCAGGTCGACGCCGGCCACTACCCGGGCGACGACGCCACCGTCGACGTACAGATCGCGGCCATCGACCATCTCCTCCACGCCGCGGCGGCCCGCGGCATCGACAACGCCCTGCCCGAACTCCTCAAAGCCGCCATGGAACGGACCCGGGCCGCAGGCCACGGCTCCGACAGCTACGCGAGCGTGATCGAAGTCCTGAAGAACCCGGCGGACAGCAAATGACCATGGGCCCGACAGCCACCACCGCTCCCGTGCCGGCCCCTCCGGCTACCACCCCACGATGGACGGACCTGCTCGCCACCGCCACCGACGACTGCCTGGCCGCCCTCCAGAAGGGAGCCGACCAGGACTGGTCGCGCCTCGCCCATGGCCTTGACTGGACCTGCCGCCAGACCCTGGACCACCTCGCCCTCGGCCTGACCGGCTACGCGGGCCTGCTCATCGCCCGCCCCGTCGACCGTTACGTCACTCTTTTCGCTTCTCTCGACCCCCACGCCCCCATCTCTGCCTGCCTGGACGGCCTCCGCATCGCCGCGTCCCTCCTCACCTCCACCGTCCGCGACACAGCTGCGGACGTACGGGCCTGGCACCCCTGGGGCCACTCCGACGCCACCGGTTTCGCCGCCATGGGGATTACCGAACTGGCCGTCCACTCCTACGACATCACCCGCGCCCTCGGCTTCCCCTGGGCCCCGCCCGACGACACCAGCACCGCCGTCCTGGCTCGCCTCTTCCCCAACGCCCCCTCCGGGCACCGCCCGTCCGACACGCTGCTGTGGTGTACCGGCCGCGCCCCGCTTCCCGGACGGCCCCGGAGCGCGGACTGGCAGTGGGACGGCACCGTACACTGACCCGCTCGCACCTGGCGGGCCATATCCTCAGCGTCGAATACTGGGCGTATTGGATCGGCGAGGCCCGCCCACGTGCAGCTTCATCGCGACCGAAGACCCGGGCATCTGGCCCGGAGAGAAGCTCCTGTACCACCTCATCCGCGGGCTCAGTCCTGACCACGGATTCGTCGACCTCAACGTCCACACCCTGTGGGCGCTGCTCGCAATCCGCCCAGCCCTCTTGCGGTCCAGCGGTGGCAGCCGGGCCTTATGAGATCGACTCCCGGTGATGTTGGATAGCCAAGTGCTGTCGGCGAGAGCCCGCCGTGAGCTTGAGAACGTTCGGTACGCGATGCGCCTCGCCGAGGCATGAGAGGAGACCAGCTGTAGCTGATGACCTGGCCGGGGTGGCGCGCTTCCTGTACGAGGCGGGCACGCTCAAACAGACACGCCGCACGGGCTGGTGGATGGCCGGGGTACGCGACCCGGAGACAGTCGCCGAACACTCCTGGCGTACCTCGTTGATCGCGTCGATTATCGCGAAACTGGAAGGGGCCGACCCCGCCCGCGCTGCATTCCTCGCGGTGTGGCACGACTCGCAGGAGACCCGCACCGGCGATGTGAACCACCTCGGCAAGAAGCACTCCACCGATGCCGACCCGCAGGCTGTGACGGCAGACCAGGTGGGCGAAATGCCCGAGAGCCTGGCGTCGATGGTCCGCGACCTCGTAGGGGAGTACGAAGCCAAGGACTCGCGCGATGCCATCTGCGCGCGGGACGCGGACAAACTGGAATGCATGCTCCAGGGGCTGGAATACAGATCGCAGGGATAGTGCCCAGCGGTGGGTCGACAACAGCCGCCGCCGCATCGTCACGGAGTCGGGCCAGCGCCTGGCGGACGAACTGCTGTCCCAGGGGCCGTTGGACTGGCTACGCGTTGCGCTGGGCGAACAGCCCCCGGCCTGAAGCCCGACGCACTCGTTCCGCCATCCGCACCGCTTGGCGGCCCGCTGCCGCTGGAGCGTCAGGTTCTGGAAGAGTCACCGGAGTTGGCCACGAGCGTCTTGCCCACGACTCCTGACCGGGTGACGCCGTCGACTGCCACACAGATACCAAAGACCCTTTCGTGGCTGGTCCAGCCGTTGACGCGGCCACGGTTGTTGCTGATCTGCACCCGCTTCCTGGCGGGGTCCACCGACGACACCAAGTGCAGGTAGACCGTCCCGGCGACGCGGGCGAGGACGATGTCTCCGACCTCCAGCTTCGACGGGTCGACAGGAACGACGACCACCTGCTGCCGACTGCGTATCAGCGGGACCATCGAGGAGCCGCTGGGACGGAACGTCACGGTGGCCCCGCCGGCAACCCTGCCTGCCACTGCATCCAATGCACCCATTCCGCTGATCGTGGCAGTTTCCCCCGCACCCACCCCACCGATTTACCGCTCCGTGCTCCATCAGTGAGGCGCACGTTGCCTGATGCGGCCACCAGCGCCGGGGTCGCAGCCGGACGACGTGGGAAGGCCCGGCCGCCACGGGGGTGAGCGGCCGGGCCGGTTCAAGGGTGGATCAGGGGCAGGCCTCGTCGAACTTGACCACGGTGAACGTCACGGGCTGGCCGGTGAGTGCGGCGCCTGCCTTCGGAGACTGGGCGCAGACCTGCCAGTTCGACTCGACGAGGACCATGCGGTCTTCGGACGACGCGTCATTGACGGTGAGGCTGGTGGACGAGTCGAGTGTCTGGCGTGCGACCTTGACCGACTTGCCCCTGAAGTCGGGCATCGTGGCACCGGCAGCCTGCGGCTCGTCACCCTTGTCCCGGACTGGGCACGTCTCTTCGAGTTTGACTGCCCCGAAATCGATCTTCGTGGAGGCGGGGTGCCAGGCTGAGGTGTCTGGGAACAGACCTTCCAGTTCCGGTCGAGTGCCTGGTTCCGGCCGCGGCCGAGGGCGTCGTGTGAGGAGAGGCTGAAGAACCCGGATTCCTGGGCCTTGTCCTGTGCGGACTGGAGCCCCATGCCGACGAAGTTCCCGAGCTGCTTGGTCTTGCTCTCGTCGGTGGGCTCTCCGGGGTTCGCCTCGCTGGAGGTGGCCCGGGGCGCCGAACCGGCGGGCGGGCTCGTGGTGTCGTTGCAGCCGGTCAAGGCCAGGAGTGTCGCTGCGGCGAGAGCGGCGGTGGTGTGGTTGCGCATGGTCCCCCATAGGCTGTTGCCTGTAGGGGCATCGTGACACCCAGGGAGCTGTGGTGTGGGGGGATTCGCGAAGGCTCACCGCATCGGGTGGGCCTGTGCTGTATGCGTGCGGCGGGGCTTTCGCGAACTCCGTCGTCCCACACCGGTGAAGCCTGCTGGTCCGGCTCCGCCGAGGAACGGCAGGGGCGGCAGCTACGGGTGGTAAAGGGCTTGGGCGCGCGCCATGTCGACAGGCCCGCCCTCCCCGAGGAACAGGAAGTGGCTCACCTGCCACGCCTGGGTGCTGGAAGCCTGACGACTGGTCGTGGTCACCCACGGCGGATAGACGCGGAACCCCCGCTTCCCGCCGATGCCGTCCCGGGACACGATGCCACGCGCGCACAGCACCTCTCGCGGGAACACGAACTGTCCGAAGTGGCCGCTGTCGCGGCTGCTGATGACGAAGAGATCAACCCCGTCACCGGCATCGAAAGGCCGGATCGGGCCTTCTGTGGATCGCTGCCACACGGTGACGAACTGGCCGACCTTCGTCGGAGTGGTCCTGGCCACGCGGAACCTGGTCGACAACCCGTCGAGTGTGAAACCGCAGGCTGCGTACTCGGCGCTCTCCGGCTCGGGTACCGGCTGTGAGCAGGCAAAACCACTCGGGTCGTACACCGATGTCTTCGCCGCCAGCAGGTCACCGTGAACGTGCGTCCACGGCTGATTCGTCGCCATCCTGACATCCTGCCATCCCTCCCGGAACGCCCTGTCGAGTGATCGCGTTCGCTCAGCGCCAGCGCCCCCGTTGGAGCCGGCGGCCCAGCGGGCCGGCCTCGCGAGCGCGGCGAGGGTGGAGCGGATGCCCGGGTAGAGGTCGTCCTCGCCGAACCACTCGGCTTGCCGTCGGAGACAAGGCTTAGCGCAGGGCGCCGGCCTGCCGTCTCGGTGTCCCATGGGTGAACGTCAGTCTCTGCGCGGAAGTCGGCGCCCATCGTCTCCTGCATCCGGCGCAGTACCACTGCCAACGGTCCTCGTGACCGGGGGCAGTACGGGAAGCGTCCTTCCAGAGCGACGGGTGGGCGGGGCATTGGGGGCACTGAGGCGGCTGCTGCACCATGCGGCTCTCCTTCGGGTCATGCTCAGCGTGGTGCGTCGGCCGGTGGATCGTGGTGCGTACCCGGGCAGCCCACCCCTTCGGGGGACTGCACGAGGTGGAGCCGGAGCCCGACCGCCATCGCACGTGGCCGCTCAACGGAGTTGTCGTGACCCGATGGAGAACGCGTCGCCTCTGCCCGACCGCGTCGAGGGGCCGTGCCAAGGGCCCTGGCCGGCCCGCTGGTGCCGGTGGCGGCTCGTGCCCGTATGCGACGGACCGCCGGGACCGCACGCACGTCTCGTCACCGTGGAGGGAACGGACCATCGCCGGCAGGTTCAGAGGGACACCGAATGCCCCCTCCGCAACGGTGGGCTCGGGGCGGCTCTCGTCGCCAGTGTGCGGCGCCTCGGGGCGCCTGCCTGCCGGCGGACCCACCGAACCACGCGTCCCTCGACACTCCGGGGACCGTCAGGGTCCATGTCGGCACCGCGCTCGCCCGGGGACGGCGGTCGGCACAGCCCGGCCGCCCTTTCCGGCTCGGTCACCGGACGGCGAACGCGTCGCCCGCCTGGACCTCGTGGCCTCCGTCACTATGGTGTCCGTCACCAACGTGGCCTATGGGCGTCCATTGTCAGTGGGGAGCCGTAGCCTTGTGTATATGTCCCCCGACCTTCGCAAGCCTGGTTCCGTGCGGTCCGCCGCCGTGGTGAACGCGGAGATCCGCGCGCTCTGGGCCCGTTCCGGGGGTCGGCTGTCGTCAGTGGACGAGGCCGCGTACCAGCGGCTGCTGGTGGAGTGGGCGGCGGCGGTGAAAGCCGCGTCGGCGCGGGACGGAGAGGTCCCGGACGCCGCATAGCGCCCGCTCCCTGTGTGCCCGGCGAGCGGTGGCCCACACTGGAGGCATGTGTCGCAGCATCAAGACCCTCCGGCCGCCCGTTCTCCCTCATGAGGCCACCGAGGAGGACGCCAGGGCAGCGGCCCTCCAGTTCGTGCGGAAGGTCTCCGGTTTCCGGGCGCCTGCCGCGCACAACCGGGAGGTGTTCGAGCGGGCCGTCGACGAGATCACGGAGGCGACCCTCGCCCTGCTGGGGAGCCTCGAGGTGCGCGGAGGGAAGCCCGCTACGGGGTCCCCGTCGGAGTCGCGGACGTAGCCGGAGGCGTCGTCCCCGGGCGTCGCATGACGTACGCCGCCAGGGAGCCCGCCGCGAAGAGGGCGAGGACCGACACCGCCACGCCCACCCAGGTTGCCCCCAGCCACTGGCCGCCTACATAGCCGAGGCCGACGCTGTAGCCGGCCCACGCCACGGCGGCCAGGGCGGACCACGGCAGGAACTCCTTGACCCTGCGGTGCGCGGCACCGGCGCCGAGAGAGACCACCGAGCGGCCGGCCGGGGCGAAGCGCGCGATGACCACGAGCAGGCCACCGCCTCGCGCCAGTGCCTTGCCGAGACGTTCCTGCGCGGACGACAGCCGCCGTGACCGGGCGATCGCCCTGTCCAGGCGCTCCCCGCCGCGCCAGGCCACCCGGTAGGCGACGAGGTCGCCCAGCACCGAAGCCGTGGTTGCGCAGAGCAGCAGCGCAAGTAGCGACGGCACGTCCTGGGGCGGGACCTGACCGACGGCGCCCGCGGGGGCAGTGGCCGTGCCCGCGGCGGCGGCCGTCGCGGCGGTGATCACCAGCGCACCGCTGGGCAGCACGGGCAGGAAGACGTCCAGGAGTACGGACAGCGCCACCACGGCGTAGATCCATGGGCTGCCGGTCAGCAGCCCCAGACTGTCGAGCACCTGGACTCCCCGAGTTCCCCTAGTCAGAGACAGCGACCCAGCGTACGCCGGGTCTGCGGGGCGAGATCCACAGGGGGTGGACAAACACCGGAAACGGCTCCGGGCCCGGTGTCTGTGCACCGGGCCCGGACGCGCGTGTGGCCTGAACGTGTCACGCCGTGACGGTCTCCTTGGTTTCCGAACGCTTCACGGGCTGCGCGTCCTTGCCCCGTGAGCCGCCGAACAACCCGTCAAGCGCCAGCGCGCCCGGGCCGGTGAAGACCAGCAGCAGGAACACCCAGCAGTACACCGCGGACAGCTCGCCGTTGTTCTGGATGGGGAACAGGGCCGCCGACTGGTGCACCGAGAAGTACGCGTACGCCATCGCGCCCGAGGCGAGGAACGCGGCGGCGCGGGTGCCCAGGCCGACCAGGATCAGGCTGCCGCAGACGAGCTCGATCAGGGCCGCGTACCAGCCGGGCCATGCGCCGGTCGGGGCCGTGCCGCCGGCGGCCTCCGCGCCGAGGACACCGAAGAGCGAGCGGGCTCCGTGGCAGGTGAACAGCAGGCCGATGACGATACGGAACAGGCCGAGGACATACGGCTGGGCCTGATTCAGCCGCGAGGAAAGCGCTCTGGTGGCCATGGGGTGACTCCTTCGGTTTGGGGACGTGAAACCGATCGGCACACCAAGTTAGGCGGACCTAAGCAATGCTTGCAAGTTCAACATCAGGCCAGTTTGTGCTGCTCAAGCCGTATTCAGCCAGTGCTGTACCGCGCATCAGGGGAGGCTCAGGGGCCTTTCGAGAGATTCCTCTCGTCCACGGTCACGATGCGCGTATGGGCGCGATCCGCGTGCCTGCGTTCCGCCCGTTTCCCGAACGCCTGCGCCTGTTCGAGCCGTAGATCGGCCGCGCGCCCCCGCAGTGCCAGGGTCATCAGTTGGTTGCCGAACCACGGGCCGCCCGTACGCTCCCAGTCGATGACCGGCCGCCCGGCCCTGCCGTGCCGGGCCAGTGCGTGCCCGAGCCGCCGCCCGGCCCGGCTCCAGCCGAAGCGGAAACCCATCCGCACCGACGCGTGGATGGCGTTGTGCACCGGCGAACACGTCAGTTGCAGCACCCGGGAGTCCGGGCCCCCGTCCGGCCACACGGGCTCCGCCACATAGGCGTGGTGGACGTCACCGGACAGTACGCACACGGTCGCCGGGGCCCCGGGGCCGCTGCCCACCTCCGCGATGAGCCGGGTCAGCTCGTCGAACGACGCGGGGAACGCCGCCCAGTGCTCGAGATCCGCCCGTCTTCGCAGGTCCTCGGCGAATCGGGCCCAGCGCGGGCCCCGCTCGCCGCGGCACAGCGCCGCGTTCCAGCTCTCGGCGTCATGGATGGCCGGTGGCAGCAGCCAGGGCAGCGAGGTCCCGATGAGCAGATGGTCGTACGGGCCGGGTGTCCCGGCCTCCTCTGCGGCGGCCTCCCCCTCGACGGACTCCCCGGCGAGGGCCTTCCCGTCGAGGGCCTGTTCGCGCAGCCAGCGCGCCTCTTCGGCGTCGAGCATCGCCCGCTTGTCCTCGTCCAGGACGCGGGCCGCGCGGGTGTCGACCATCAGCACCCGGGTCCGGCCGAAATCGCGCCGGTAGCTCCAGCGCACACACGCCGGATCGTTGTCCGCGCGCGCCGCGAAGGCCCGCAGGGCGTCGGTCCCGTCGGGGGTCTCCCGGACGGCGGCGTACACCTCGTCGGTCTCCAGCTCGGCGGGGGAGAGGTTGCCCAGGTGCTGGTACGCCCAGTACGACATCAGCCCGCTGACCACGCGCTCCCGCCACCATGCCGTGGCGCGCATCTCGGCGAGCCAGGCGGCGCTGGTGTTCCAGTCGTCGATCACATCGTGGTCGTCGAAGATCATCAGACTGGGGACGGTGGACAACAGCCAGCGGACCTCGGGGTCCAGCCAGGACTCGTCGTAGAGCCGGGTGTACTCCTCATAGTCCGCGACCTCCACCCCCGGCGGTTCGCTCAGATCGCGGCGGGCCGCCAGCCACTGCTGGGTCGCCTTGGACGTGGCGTCCGCATACACCTGGTCGCCCAGGAGTATGAGCACGTCGGGGCGCTCGGCCGTGGGGTCGAAGGCCAGCCGTGCGGCGAGTGCGTCCAGGGCGTCCGGGCCGATCGGGTCGTGCTCATCGGCCGGCGGCGCCGCCCAGCGGCAGGAGCCGAACGTGACCCGGACATCGTCCGCGCCCATGGGGGGCGTACGGATGGTGCTCGGCGGAAACTCCGCGAATTCGGTGTCCGCCAGGGGCCACACCCGGCGGCCGTCCAGGAACACCTCGTACGCCGTCGACGACCCGGGAGTCAGCCCGGTCACCGGGATGAGCGCGTAGTGGTGGCCCTCGATCTGGAACGTACGGGCCGAGCCCCCGGCCCCGGACGTCTCGCAGCGCACCTCGGCCGTGCAGGGCCGGTCGGCCTCGACCCAGACGGTCGCGCGGTCGGCCGTCTCCCAGTCGACATGCCGCAGTAGTGGTCCAAGGCGCAGCCCGGCTGCCATGCGTGCCCTCCTCCGTCGCCGCCCCGTACGGTACGGAAGAACGACGGGGGAGGGTAGCGCGGTTCCGTGCTGAGGACCCTGGGTCAGGCGCCGCGGGTCCGAGGTAAGGGCCGTGGGCCTCGGATCGGGACCGCGGGCCTCGGCTTACGGCTACCGGCCTTGGCTCATGACCACAGGCCTCGGCCCATGCCCACGGACCTCGGTGCCCACGGACCTCGGTCGGGAACCTCAGCAGTAGCTGAGGGCCGACTGCAGTGCGGACTTCTCGGCGGAGTCCACCGACAGCTTCCAGTAGTACTTCACATGCACCCACATCCGGACGTAGGTGCACTCGTACGACGACTGCGACGGCATCCACTCCGCCGGGTCCTGGTCGCCCTTCGCCTGGTTCACGTTGTCGGTGACGGCTATGAGCTGAGGGCGGGTGAGGTCGTTGGCGAAGGACTGCCGGGAGGAGGTGCTCCAGGCACTGGCGCCCGAACGCCACGCCTCGGACAGCGGCACCACGTGGTCGATGTCCACGTCGGACGCCGCGGTCCAGGTGGCGCCGTCGTACGGGGAGTACCAGCTGCCGCTGGTCGCGGCGCAGCTCGAGTCCGTGACGACGTTGGAACCGTCGCGCTTGAGGACGACCTCGCGGGTGTTGCAGGAGCCCGACTGGGTGATCCAGTGCGGGAACTTGTCGCGGCTGTAACCGGTGGAGGAACCTTCCGCCTTGACCGTCAGCTGGGCCAGGTACGAACGGGCCGTGGCGGCGCTGACGGGGGTGGGCGGAGCGGCGCTGGCCGCGGGGGCGGTGAGCAGTGTGGTGGCGCAGGCGAGCGCGGCGGACGCGGCGAGGACGGTGGCACGTGACACGCGACGCGCGTAGACACCGGACATGCGAACTCCCGTGGAAGTGGGGGGTATTGAGGGTTTTCCGGACCCTGCTGCGGGGCAGGACCCGGGACATCGTGGCGCCCGCGGATTGCGGCAATGTGGGCGCCAGGTAACAGAGTGGCGACATGGACACGTCAGATCAAGGGGTCCAGTCGCCGGATTGACAGGCCGCCAGATCGCTTTGTCCCACTTAGGGTTGACACGTGCTGCTGTCGGTCGACGTCACCTTCGGAGTCGTACTCGCCGGGCTCCTGGTCGCCGCCGCCACCGTCGCGGCGCTCGCCCACCTCGGCCCGCGCCGTTCCCGCGAGATCGCCGTCGCCGGGCTGCGGGCCGCGGTGCAGCTCGCCGCGGTCTCGTTCCTCATCGGCTGGGTGGTGCGGGCCGTCCCCCTGCTGCTCGCCTTCCTGCTGCTGATGTACGCCGTCGCCGTACGCACCGCGGGGCGCCGCATCACCCCGAACGGCACCTGGTGGCGCGCGGCACTGCCCATCGGTGCCGGTGTCGTGCCCGTCGTCGCGGTGCTGCTGCTCACCGGGCTCGTCCCGGTCAAGGGCATCACGCTCATCCCGGTCACCGGGATCCTCATCGGCGGGGCGCTCACCGCGACCGTGCTCGGAGGACGGCGGGCCCTCGACGAGCTGGCGCACCGCCATGGCGAGGTGGAAGCGGGGATGGCCGTCGGGCTGCCGGACCGCGACGCCCGGATGGAGGTGGCCAGGGACGCCGCGTCCGACGCGCTGCTGCCGGGCCTCGACCAGACCAGGACCGTGGGTCTGGTCACGCTCCCGGGGGCCTTCGTCGGGATGCTGCTCGGCGGTGCCTCACCGCTTCAGGCGGGGGCGGTGCAGCTGTTCGTCCTGGTGGGGCTGATGGCGGTGCAGGCGATCGCGGTGGCGCTGGTGCTCGAGCTGGTGGCGCGGGGGCTGCTGCACCGGGAACCGCGCCCTCCTCGGACGCCGGGGGCGTCGCGTACCCTGTCAGGAGCGGAAGGGGAGTAGCTCTTCGCCGGAACGTCGACATACTGCCGAGCTCGCCTCGGCCGGCGCCCGGAGGCGACCGCCGCCCAGCGCGGCCCGCCAGCGAGACCTTCGGCCAGCAGTGACCCGTGACCACTCAGGGGTCCTGCCGTGCCGAAGCGACCCCGGAAACGGAACGACCCGGACAGGTCAGGTCCCCTCGGTGCGGCGGAGCCCCACCGACAGAGGACCGCATCTGTGCTCAGCTTCACGATCCTGGCGATCACCTTCGGCGTCGTCTTCCTCGCCGAGCTCCCCGACAAGACCGCCCTGGCCGGGCTGATGCTCGGCGCGCGCTACAAGGCGTCGTATGTCTTCGCGGGAGTCGCGGCGGCGTTCACCGTGCACGTCATGCTGGCGATCGCCGCGGGCAGCGTGCTGACGCTGCTGCCGCACCGGCTCGTGCAGGCGGTCGTCGGGATCCTGTTCCTCGCGGGCGCGGCGATGCTGCTGCTGAAGAAGGGCGACGAGGACGAGGAGAAGATCAAGGCCCCGGCGGGCCAGTCCTTCTGGAAGGTCTCAGGGGCCGGATTCATGCTGATCCTGATCGCCGAGTTCGGTGATCTGACCCAGATCATGACGGCGAACCTTGCTGCCCGGTACGACAACCCGCTGTCGGTGGGCCTCGGCGCGGTGCTGGCGCTGTGGGCGGTGGCGGGACTCGGCATCGTGGGCGGGCGGACCCTGATGAAGTACGTGCCGCTGCGGCTGATCACCAAGGTGGCGGCGGGGCTGATGCTCGCGCTGGCGGGGTTCAGCCTGTACGAGGCCGTCGCGGGGTGACCGCCGCGCGTGGGGGCGTACCCGGGCGTCCGGGGCGTCCAGCGGGTGTCCGGGGGTGCCCGTGCGGGCTGTCCGTCCTCGACTCAGGGCCTCGCCCGGGGCCGTCGGGCGGGCCGGGGTGAAAGTGACTCAGGCGAAAGTGAGCGTGAACGCGCCGCGGGGGCCAGCGGTGACCGCGACCCCGCTCAGGTCCGCCACGTGCACGTCGGGCGCGAACGCACCCGCGCGCGGGCCCACCCCGACGACCCGCATCCCCGCGGCGCGGCCCGCGGTGATACCCGCCTCGGAGTCCTCGAAGACCACGCAGTCCTCCGGAGTGAAGCCGAGCTCAGCCGCACCCTTGAGGAACCCCTCCGGGTCCGGCTTGCTCGCACCGACGCACTCCGCGGTGACCCGCACCGGTGGCACGGGCAGACCCGCCGCGCCCATCCGGGCCAGGGCGAGGGGCTCGTCCGCCGAGGTGACCAGCGCGTGCGGCAGGTCCGCGATGGCCTTCATGAAGCCCGGGGCGCCCGCGATCGGGACGACCCCGTCCATGTCGGCGGTCTCCAGAGCGAGCAGCTCGCGGTTCTCCGCGTGGTTCTCGGCCATGGGGCGGTGCGGCAGCAGGAGGGCCATCGTGGCGTAGCCCTGGCGGCCGTGGACGACCTTGAGCGCTGCGGCGGGGTCCAGTCCGTGCCTGAGGGCCCAGTCGCGCCAGACGCGCTCCACGACGCTGTCCGAATTGACGAGGGTGCCGTCCATGTCGAGCAGCAGGGCTCGGGCGCTCAGGGCGGCCGGGGTGTGGGTGAACGGGGTGTGGGTGGCCGGCATCGGCGTACTCCAGCTCCGGGCGCGTAGGGAACGCGAAGGAAGACAGAGCGGTCCCCGCCCGCCGGTCAGGGAGTACGGGCGGGAACCACTTTGTTCTTTCACGATACAAAAGATGGCGGCCAAACGCCAACCCCGCCCCCCTGAGCCAGGGAGACGGGGTTGGCGTGTGCGGTGACGAGGCGACTCTGAGGCCGCCGCTAGTGGCCGTGCCCCCCGCCATTACCGCCGTTCCAGTCGTCGTCCCAGTCGTTGCCGGACGGATACTGCGTCTCGGCCTCCAGGGCCTCACGGGTCGTCGGCCCGTAGACGCCCTGGGCGTCGGCCGTGATGCCCCGGATCGCCTGGAAGTACGCCACGCCCCACTCCACGTGATTGTCGAACCGGCCGTCCGAGGGGCCGTCGTAGAGGCCGTACTGAGCGAGGCGCTCCTGGAGCTCGACGACCTCGGAGCCGCTGTCGCCCCGCTGGAGGGTGACCGGCGTGGCGGGTGAGGCGGGGCCCCGCGACGCCAGGGGGGCGGCGGATGCCGTGACGGACGGGGACGCGGAGGCACCGGAGCCCGGGGCCGCGGACGCGGAGGGTGATGGGGCGGTCGACGCGGAAGCCGAAGGAGAAGCCGAAAGCGCCGAGAGCGAAGCGGACGGGGAGCTGCCCGGCTTCTTCGAAGCCGACGGCGTGCCGGACGAGGGACCCTTGGGGGCCGCGCTCAGGAAGGGCGCCATGCTCTCGATGTCGGGGAGCGCCTGGTCCTGCTCGCTCTGGCCGCCGGAGAACAGTCCGCCGGCGAACGCCGCCCCGGTGCCCAGAGCGACCACGGCGGCGGCTGCGGCGATGAGCGCTCCGGGGCCGCGACGGCGAACGGGCTCCTCGTACCGGGTGGCGAAGCCGGCCATGCCCGCGCCCGGGATCTCGTACTCGTGCGTGATCCGCGGTATCTCCTGCGTGTCGAACTCGCGGAAGCCGCCGAAACTGCTCGAAGGCGGGTTGTCCGGGCCCGACCTGCGCGGGGCCGGAAGCGTCACATACGGGCGGATGCGCAGCGGATCGAAGTCCTCGGCCGCGGCGATCTCCGCCGTGCGCTCCGCCGCCCGCTCGGCGCGCACCGTGCAGCCGCATCTCCGTGACGGCGATGCGTCGCCGCATTCAGGACAGACGCGTCCCGTCATCGTGGGTCCCCTCCCCTTGAGCTGCCAGCGATTATGCAGCCCGTGTCCAGCTCCCGCGCCCCTGGGCGCAGCCTCAGCAGGCCATAACGGGACGGAACCGCCACGATGGGACGTGCGGGAGCAGAGGGGAGGGCGAGCGACCCGGTGGACCGGACCTGAGGAGGTCATATGGCGCGGGATCTGACCAGCCCGGCCGTGAATCCCGGCCCGACACCCGGCGCCGGCGCGGAACGCAGCCACCGGAGCGTGCTCGTCTCGATCGGCGCGCTGCTGCTCGGCCTGCTGCTCGCTTCCCTGGACCAGACCATCGTCTCCACCGCGCTGCCGACGATCGTCAGCGATCTCGGCGGGCTGGAGCATCTGTCCTGGGTCGTCACGGCGTATCTGCTGGCAGCCACCGCCGCCACCCCCCTGTGGGGCAAGCTCGGTGATCAGTACGGCCGCAAGAGGCTCTTCCAGATCGCGATCGTCATCTTCCTCATCGGTTCCGCGCTGTGCGGAATCGCCCAGGACATGACCCAGCTCATCGTCTTCCGCGCCCTCCAGGGCCTCGGCGGCGGCGGTCTCATCGTGCTGTCGATGGCGATCGTCGGCGACATCGTCTCTCCGCGCGAACGCGGGCGCTACCAGGGGCTGTTCGGCGCGGTCTTCGGCGTGACGAGCGTGCTCGGGCCGCTGCTCGGCGGGCTGTTCACCCAGCACCTGAGCTGGCGCTGGGTCTTCTACATCAACCTGCCCGTCGGCATCGTCGCCCTCTTCGTCATCGCGGTCGCGCTGCGCATCCCGGCCCGCCGCACCCACCACACCATCGACTACCCGGGCACCTTCCTGATCGCCGCCGTCGCCACCTGCCTCGTGCTCGTCGCCTCACTCGGCGGCACCACCTGGGCCTGGAGCTCTGTGCAGATCGTCGGACTCGCGGTGCTGGGGGTCGTGCTCCTCGTGCTCTTCATCCACGTCGAACGGGACGCGGCCGAACCCGTACTGCCCCTGAAGCTGTTCCGGATCCGCACCTTCACCCTGGTCTCGGTGATCAGCTTCATCGTGGGCTTCGCCATGTTCGGCGCGATGACCTTCCTGCCGACGTTCCTCCAGGTGGTCCAGGGCGTCACCCCCACCATGTCCGGGGTGCACATGCTCCCGATGGTCGCCGGGCTGCTGCTCACCTCCACGGCGTCAGGTCAGATCGTCAGCCGTACGGGGCGCTGGAAGGTGTTCCCGGTGCTCGGCACCGCGCTGACCGCGCTCGGACTGCTCCTGCTGCACCAGCTCCAGGTGGACACACCGGTCTGGCAGTCGGGCATCTTCTTCTTCGTGTTCGGCTGCGGGCTCGGCATGGTCATCCAGGTGCTGGTGCTGGCCGTGCAGAACGCCGTGACCTACCAGGACCTCGGCGTCGCGACCTCCGGTGCGACCTTCTTCCGGTCCATCGGCGCGTCGTTCGGAGTGGCCGTGTTCGGCACGATCTTCAACAACCTGCTCAACGAGCGGCTCGCCAACGCGTTCGTCGCCCACCCGCTGCCGCCCGGCACCGGACCCACCCCCGACCAGCTCGCCGCCGATCCGCGCACCATCGCGGAACTCCCGGCCGCGATGCGGCCGCAGGCGCTGCAGGCGTTCTCGACCGCCATCACGGACGTGTTCCTGTACGCGGCCCCGATCGTCCTGATCGCCTTCGTGTTCGCCTGCTGTCTGAAGGAGGACAAGCTGCGCGGCTCGGTCACCGCACCGGAGGGCACCGAGACCCTGGCCTCCAACCCCGTCGAGCGCTCCTCGTACGACGAGTGCGCCCGGGCGCTTTCGGTGCTCGGATCCCGGGAGGGACGCCGGGCGATCTACGTGAAGATCACCCGGGTCGCCGGGCTCGATCTGTCCCCGGCGGCGAGCTGGCTGCTGCTGCGGATCAGGCGGCACGGAATGGTCGAACCGTCCAGGCTCGCCGACGTCACCGCCGTGCCGATCAAGGCGATCACCGAGGCCTCGCGGCAGGTGGAGGAGCGGGGGCTGGCCCGGCGCGAGGGGATGTCGCTGATGCTGACGGAGAAGGGCGTCGAGGCGACGGCGAAGCTGTCGGCGGCCAGGGAGGAGTCCCTGGCCCGGCTGCTCGGCGACTGGTGGGGCCCGGACCGGCCCACGGATCTGGCGCTGCTGCTGAAGGAGCTCACCGCCGAACTCTGCGGCTCCGACGGCGAGCGCCCGTACAGCGGCGAGCCGCACCGCGACCACGAGGCGTGGCACTACGACCGCCCGCCGCGTCCGCCGCACTGATCCGCCGCCCTGAGACGGAGCCGTGCGCGCCGCCGTGCCGGGCAGTCGGGCTGCCGGGGCAGCCGTGTCACAGCTCCTTGCCGTACCAGACCTCCATGTACGGCCCCTGGCAGTACGCCGGTATCTCCGCGTACCCGTGACGCGCGTACAGCGCCCGAGCCTCTACCAGATCCAGCCGGGTATTGAGCACCATGCGCCGCGCGCCCAGCCGCCGGGCCGCGTCCTCCAGGGCGCCCAGCAGCAAACCACCGCCGCCCGTACCGCGCAGTCCCGGCCGGATGTACACCCGCGTCAGCTCGGCGGTGTCCGCGTCGAGCAGCAGCACACCGCCGCACGCACCCGCCTCGCCGGCCGGCGCGCTCTGCCCGGCCTCTTCGCCGTACCGCCCCAGGACGAACGCCCCGGTGGGCCCCGCCAGCCGCTCCACACCGTCCCCGGCCAGCCCCTCGTCGACCTCCGCCGCCGTCGCCGGACGCCCCCAGTAGCGGCTCGCGACCTCGTCGTAGTAGTCGCGGCGCAGGGCGGTGGCATCGGCGGTGTCGAAGCGTTCGGGGTGTACGGACCAGTTCGTCATGCGCTCTGTGTAATCCGGCCCGCGCTGCATGGCGAGCGAATATCGGGTACACCACGGGTAGACGCAGAGAACGGGTATCCCACCGCCCGGAGGCACGCTATGGAACACCACATCTGGGCCCACTCGGCCGAATCCGGCCATCGCCCGGGGACGAGTCTCGTCGGGTTCGCCGTCGAGGCCGCCTTCTCCGGCGAAGGCGAGATCGGCACGATCGGCGAGCACTCGGAGGACGTGGGCAGGTCGTACATCGTGGTCGACACGGGGCACTGGATCTTCACCAAGCACGCCCTGCTGCCGGCCGGGGTCATCACGCGCATCGATGCCGACGAGCGGATCGTGTATGTCGACTGCACGAAGAAGCAGATCAAGGAGGCGCCCCCGTACGGGCCTCCAGGGGAGGACCCGTTCGCCATGGAGCAGTTCTCCCGCCACTACGGCACGCCGCATTCGTGAGCGAACGGTTCCGGGGCCGCCCCCGCGCCGCGGAAGCGGCCCGGAAGCGGCCCGGAAACCAGGCTCTGGTGGGTCAGTCCTTCTTGGGAGCAGCCTGCTGGACCACCTCGAAGGACCAGACCTCGGATCCGCTCGCGGCCGGGCGGGGTCGTTCGCCACCCTCGCCGCCGCCCTGGTGGGCGGCCTTCATCGGGCCCTCCATCCAGGCCTGGAAGGACTCCTCGTCACGCCAGCGCGTGTAGACGAGGTACTGGTCGGTGCCCTCCACGGGGCGGAGCAGCTCGAACCACTCGAAGCCGTCGGAGGACTCCACCATGCCCGCACGGGCCCCGAAACGCTTCTCCAGGGTCTCGCGCTGCTCGGCCGGGACGGTGAGGACGTTGATCTTTACCACGCTGGGCACATGACACCTCTCGGAAATCACCGGCCGGGCACCGCGCCTGGCCTTGATCACATGCGTGCAGTCTCCTACATCCGTCACATCCGCCGTTCACAGCGGCGTGAGGAGGTTCGCGGGGCGCCGCGAACAGGAGGTCGGCGGTGCCACTGGACGGCACCGGCGGTCGGCCGGGTGGACGGTCAGTCCAGCACCCGGGCGAGGAGGAAGCCGTCGTAGCTCCGGGCTCCCACCGTCTGCACCGCCGTGGCGCTGAGCCTCGGGTGCTCGCCGACCAGCTCGACCATGCGGCGGGTGGCGCGTACGGCCTCGTCCTCGCTCGACCCGTCGGCCACCTCGCCGCCGCGGACCACGTTGTCCACGACGATCAGGCTGCCCGGGCGGCCCAGCTTCACCGCCCACTCCACGTAGTTGGGGTTGTTCACCTTGTCCGCGTCGATGAAGAAGAAGTCGAACGGGCCGGCGTCCTCGCTCTCCAGGCGCGCGAGGGAATCGAGTGCCGCGCCGGTGCGCACCTCGACGATCTTGTCGAGGCCCGCACGTGCGATGTTGGCCCGGGCCACGTCGGCGTTGCCGGGGTTGTACTCCAACGAGACCAACCGTCCGTCGGCGGGCAGCGCGCGGCCGAGCCAGATGGTGCTGTAGCCGCCGAGGGTGCCGATCTCCAGGATCTTCCGGGCGCCCTGGGCGGCGGCGAGCAGGTGCAGCAGCTTGCCCTGGTTGGCGGCGACCGCGATGTCGGGCAGGCCGGCCGCCCTGCTCGCGTCGACCGCCGCCGACAGTGCCTCGTCGTTCGGCGAGAGGTGCTCGGTGAAGTAGGCGTCCACGGCGTTCCATTGGCTGTCAGTCATACGGGAAACCTACCGCGACGACGCCGAATGGATCACGGCTCACGGCCCGAGGGGGCGCCGGGACCGGCTGTCCCGGCGCCCCCTCGGGTGGATCGCCGCGTCCAGTCAGGATCCGCCCGCGGTCCCGGCTCCGCCAGTCGATCAATCGGCTGTGTGCGCGCATTCGGCAGCGGAGGGTGACGATGTCCACGTGGCGCGGTCGCGCAGTCCTACGCGGGCGGCTCCGCGATCAGCGCCGTGGCGATGTGCCGGAAGCCCACCCGGGCGTAGATCCGGGCCACGTCCTCGTCCCCGGCGGACAGGAACACCGTGTTGACGCCCCGCGCCCGTGCGTCCTCCACCAGAGCCGCCGTGACCGCGATGCCCAGGCCGCGCCGGCGGGCGCTCGGCAGTGTGCCCACACCGACGACCTCGGTGACCTCGCCCACGGGCTGGTGCTGGCCCGAGCACAGGGCCACGCTCTCCGACACCGCCGCCGCGACGACGGTCAGCCCCGCCCGCATCCGGGCGGTCACGCGCTCCACCGTGCCATCGCCCGCGGCGGTCCGCGCCGCTTGGGCGAGCTCGTCGGCGCCGGCGGTACCGATGCCCGTGCCCGGTTCCGCGAAGGCGAGGTGGGGCACGGCCAGAGCGCTCGGCAGCACCGGATCCTCCGGGCCGATGATCCGCACACGGGCGCCGACAGGGGCCGGGCCGGCCACGGTGTCGCCGGCGAGGGCCATCAACGGGTGCTCATGGACGACGAGCCCCGCCGCCTCGACCGCTGCCCGCAGCCCAGGCGCGGTCTCGGCCACCCACTCGAAGCTCTCCGGCGCCCCCAGCTCCCGCTGCCGGGCACGCACCCGCTCCACGTCGTCCGCGTTCGGCACGGCGCCGCTGCCCAGGGTCGGGCGGGCGTAGAAGGGCCAGCCCTGCCCCTCCCTGACGAAGAGGGTCAGCGCGCCGAAGTCCTCGGCGCGGGCAGAAGTGCGCGGTACCGCGTCGTAGTAGCCCTCGATCCGGTCCAGCAGCCGCTGTGGTGGTGGGGTGTCGTCGTCATGATCACGAGAAGTCACGACGGGCATGGAACCACCGCCCAGCCGCCTCAAGCCACCGGATTTCCGCCGGTGTTGACCTTCACCTCGGCGATACGGTCGTCGGCGTCGAACAGCACGTCGACCGCGCCGCCGTCGGCGAGGCCCGCGCTGATCTGGTCCCCCGTCGCTCGCTGCGGCAGCCCGTGGTGCGCGAAGTAGCCCTCGACCACCCTGCGCGCGGAACGCCCCAGCAGCTGAGCGCCGGTGAGCAGCACGCGCGGCAGCGTGACGGCGCTCGGCACGGCCCGCGGGACCCGGGGGTCGTCCGGGAGGAAGTAGGCCCGGGCGTCGGGGCTCGCCTGCACCCCTATGTAGCCGGGTGCCCCGAGCACCCCCATCGCGGTGAAGGCCAGGGTCTCGGCCGCGATCCGGGGATCGGCGTGCCCGGAGAGCGGGACGAGCTCCTCGGCGAACTCGGGCAGCCCGTAAGCCTGTCCGTACTCTCTCAGCCGCTCGGCAGCGGCGACCACCGGTGTGTCCTGGAAGCCCGGGTTCGCCCAGGACCACAGCCAGGACTGCTCGTTGGTGTCAAACGTACCGAGCAGCGATATCCGCAGCCCGCGTCCGCCCTGACGATAGAGGCACTGCCCGAGATCCGCGCTCCAGTCGCCCATGGGCAGGTACTCGTTGAGCACGTCGAGCTGCTCGGCGCCCCAGGCCGCGTGCTGCTCGGTGAGACGGAGGAACGGCTCGCTGAACGTCGTGGTCATGATCTGAACCCTAGGTGGTGTGTCACGGGGAGAGTGGTCAGGGAGTGAGCAGGGAGGCGACCGGTGCCAGGGGATCCCAGTCCGGATCGCGCTCGGTGAGCCGGGCGGTCACCCTGCGCCAGGCCTCGCGGTCCGTACCGAGCCGGTCGCGGACCAGGGCGGCGGCGGCTTCCACGGCGGCGGGTATCCGGGCCGGTGCGTCGGCCCGGCGCAGCGCCGCGTTGAGGTACCACAGCACCAGCGTGGCCGGGGCGGCCTCGTGGACGAGGTAGTGGCCTGACAGGTGACCCGCCTCCAGCAGGACGTCGAGCTGGCGGGTCAGCGGTTGGTGGTGGGGTCCTCCCACACCGTGCCGCAGCCGGGCCCGTGTGAGCTCCAGGCTGAGCGGCAGCCTGTCGTGGGCCGGCTCCGGAAGCAGCCGCGCATGACGCAGCTTCAGTGCGAGCGGTGCATCCGGGAGGTTGACCACCTGGTCCCAGTGGGGGAGGGGATCGCGCTTGTGCTCGGCTTCCAGGGCATCCCAGTCGGGCTCGGCCGCCAGTCTGCGGAGCACCTCGGCCGTGTCCCACGGGCGCTCGCACAGCCGCAGACGTTTGGCGAGCTTCGCCGCTGACAGTTCGAGCGCGGTTCGCGCGCGGATGACGGCAAGCGGGTCGGGTCCGGCCAGGGCCTTCTGGCACAGGCGGGTGGCGGCGCGGCCCAGGTGACCGGCGGTCACCAGCGCCGAAAGCCGTCGGGGGCCCCCGGAACGCAGCAGGTTGAGGCAGCCGACGAGCTGCTGGGCGAGGCTCAGCTGCCCGCCCGTCCGGGCGAACACCGCCTCGATGAGGTCGGGTTCGGTCGACCGCAGCCAGAGGGTGCCCCCGGGCGGCAGGGCGGCCGGATCGGACCGCAGCGCCCCGAGCAGCACGGGGACCAGCGGACCAGGCCGCATGGCGATGCTCAGCAGGAGGTGGCTCCGGTGGCTGTTGCGCAGCAGAGCCAGGTCCACCTCCGGGTCGCGGAGGTCGGCCAGCCGGGCAGCGTACGCGTCGCTCAGCCAGCGCGACTGCGTCGCCAGCACCCGCAACGCCGCCGGATCGCGCAGCTTCAGCAGCTGCTCGAACGCGGCCGGCGGAGTCCGGTCGTGGCGCAGCAGATACGCGGCGAGCAGCCAGGGGGCGTCGGGTCCGAGCCGCGGCAGCAGGGCGGCGATCACCTCGGGCTCCGCGAGGCACAGCAGTGTGCCGGCCGGCCAGCTCCACAGGTGGTTGCCATGCCCGAGGAGCCTCAGCGCCTCCTCGGGGGTCGCCGGTGCGGGGGTCCGCGGTGGTAGGCCCTCGGCGGATGCGATGCCGTCGGCCGGGTCGGCCGCCGTCGGGGCGCCCGTACGGGAACGGGCGACGAGCTCAGGCCAGGTCGCCCCGCCACCCGGACCCCCGCCGGACCCGCACCGGTGGTCCGGGGAGGTCCGCCCCGACCGCTCGGCCTCCGTCGCCGCCGCGGCGAGCCGCAGCCAGGCGTCCGTGTCCGCGCCCAGCTCCCGCTCCAGGTGTCCGGCGACGACCCGGCGCCAGGCACCGGCGAAGGCCCGCCGCCGCCAGTTGTGCGGCAGGGCGAGCAGCAGATGCGCAGGAAGGATGTCCAGCAGGTCCTCCGGGCTGAGGATCCCGTGGGTGTACGCGCTCTCCACGGTCGACTCACAGCTCGCGCAGCTCTGCGGCCTGGTCTCCCGCGCCCCTTCCCTGGTGGGCGCTCCGCACCAGCCGCCCTCCGGCTCGATCCCATGGGCCTCGCACGCCTCGATCAGCCAGTCGGGAGTCTCCAGGCCCGGGGCGTCGTCGTGGTCGTGCCGGGCCAGATAGCGCAGGCTGCCTGGGTCGTCGGGCAGCGGCGCGCCGGGAGGCGCCAGCGACAGCAGCAGATCGAGTGCGCTGAGCGCGGCCCGCTGCCTGGCCCGGTGCGGCGTGGCCGGCGCACGCGGTGAGGGCACCGAGTCCAGTGCCCCCGCCGGTCGTTCCCACCGCTGCTGAGGCTTGTGCAGCTCAGCCTCTACGTGCGTCATCACACGCCCCCGATCCCCGCGTTTCATCGGCTCCTTCAGCCGCGATTCATCTCAGCACAGCCCACTGACAATCCGTCGGGGCGACCGCCACGCGCCGTCCCCCAGGACACATGCGTATCGCGAATCGTGTGGACGCACGGCACGGCACGGCACGCCACGCATGCACGGCTCGCCACGCATGCACGGCACGGAGCGCAGTGGCGGCGGCACGTGGCCGTCGAGGTCCTGACCGTGCTCGGGTGCGGGCCGCATCCCTGGAGCCCGAAGAGCCGAACCACCTGGAGGAGGGCACCCCCTTGCCCTCCTGACGTGCCGTGACGTCCTCTACGCCAGGGCCGTCCTGCCGCCCGTACGTGCCGAGGGACTCGTGCGTACACGCGTGGGACCCGCTCTCGCGTCCGTACGCGTCGGCTGGGCGGACCGGGCGACGTGCCCGGCGGCTCAGGAGCTGACCACTCTGACCTGGAGTTCCTTGATGCCGTTCAGCCAGGCCGCGCGCAGTCGGCGCGGGTCGCCGGCGAGACGGAGGCCGGGCAGGGTGTCGGCGACGGCGTTGAAGATGAGGTCGATCTCGTGGATGGCGAGGGACTTGCCCAGGCAGAAGTGAGGGCCGCCACCGCCGAAGCCGAGGTGCGGGTTCGGGTCGCGGGTGATGTCGAAGGACTCGGGGCGGTCGAAGACCTCCGGGTCGTTGTTGGCCGACGAGTAGAAGAGTCCGACCCGGTCACCCCGCTTGATCTTCTGGCCACCGAGTTCGGTGTCCTGTGTCGCCGTGCGCTGGAAGGAGACCACCGGCGTGGCCCAGCGGACGATCTCCTCGGCGGCGGTCACCGGGCGTTCGCGCTTGTAGAGCTCCCACTGCTCGGGGTGGGTGAGGAACGCGTGCATGCCGTGGCTGATGGCGTTGCGGGTGGTCTCGTTTCCCGCGACGGCGAGCAGCAGCACGAAGAAGCCGAACTCGTCGGATGACAGGTTGCCCTGGCCCTCCGCCGCGACGAGCTGGGTCACGATGTCCTTGGCCGGGCACTGCTTGCGGTCGGCGGCCATGTTCATCGAGTAGCCGATCAGCTCCATCGCCGCTTCGGCGCCGATCTCCTCGGTGATGGCGTACTCGGGGTCGTCGTACGCCACCATCTTGTTGGACCAGTCGAAGATCCGGGCCCGGTCCTCCTGGGGCACACCGATGAGTTCGGCGATGGCCTGGAGGGGGAGTTCGACCGCGATGCTGGTGACGAAGTCGAAGCGGCCGTCGGCTCCCGCGCCCCGCTTCGCCTCGTCGACGATCTTCTGTGCCCGCTCGCGTAGTGCCGTCTCGAGGCCGCGCATCGCACGCGGGGTGAATCCGCGCTGGACGATCTGGCGGACCCGGGTGTGTTCCGGCGGGTCCATGTTCAGCATGATGAGCCGCTGGGCCTCTATCTGGTCGCGGTTGATGTGCTCGTTGAAGCGGATGATGGCCGTGTTCTCGGTCGAGGAGAACAACTCCGGGTGCGTGGAGACGTACTTGACGTCCGCGTGCCGTGTGACGGCCCAGTAGCCCTCGTCGTCGAAGCCGGTTATGCCGCGAGGCTGCGGGCACCACCAGACCGGCGCGGTCTGCCGCAGTGCGGCGAACTCCGGGAAGGGGATGCGATTCTGGAGGAGGTCGGGGTCGGTGGCGTCGAACCCTTCGGGCAGCGCTGGACAGGACATGGGGCGGCTCCATGGTCTGACGAACGGTCTGGCAAGTGTCTGACGAACGGCCCGACAGCATCTGACGATCCATCAGAATTGTCGGCAAGGTAGTAACGGGCTCCGCAACTGGCAAGGCATACGGCGGGAACTGTTGCGCTCGGGGATCGGCCGTGGGTGGGTCGAGTCCGGCCGGAGCCGTGCAAGACCCTTGCGTACCGGGGGTAAGTCTCACGACACTGAACGGAGAACTAGAACGCGTACTAGTTCTTCGCTGTGCGTCAGTCGCCCTGCGGGGGCACCGGGACGACCTCCGCCGGGCGTGAGGAGAGGACGAGCTCATGGCCGCGGAACCCGTCATCGTCGAAGCCGTACGCACACCCATAGGCAAGCGCGGCGGCGCGCTCGCCAATCTGCACCCGGCGTATCTGCTGGGGGAGACCTACCGTGAACTGCTCGGCCGCACCGGCATCCACGCCGACTGCGTCGAGCAGATCGTCGGCGGCACCGTGACCCACGCCGGCGAGCAGTCCATGAACCCGGCCCGCAACGCCTGGCTGGCGATGGGGCTGCCGTACGAGACCGCCGCGACGACCGTCGACTGCCAGTGCGGTTCGTCGCAGCAGGCCGCACACATGACCGCGAACATGATCGCGGCCGGGGTCATCGACATCGGTATCAGCTGCGGTGTCGAAGCCATGTCGCGCGTACCGCTGGGCAGCGGGTCGAAGCACGGTCCGGGCAAGCCGTGGCCGGACGAGTGGAACGTCGACCTGCCCAACCAGTTCGAGGCCGCCGAGCGCATCGGGCGCAACCGCGGGCTGACCCGGGAGCGGGCCGACTCGCTGGGGCTGCTGTCGCAGGAGCGGGCGGGTGTCGCCTGGGCCGAGGAGCGGTTCAAGCGCGAGACCTTCGCGGTCCAGGTGCCCACCACGGAGGAGGAGCAGGCCGCGGGGCAGGGGATGTGGCGGCTCGTGGATCGTGACGAAGGGCTGCGGGACACCTCGATGGAGGCACTGGCCGGTCTGAAGCCGGTGATGCCGACCGCGATCCACACGGCGGGGAACTCGTCGCAGATCTCGGACGGGGCCGCGGCGATCATGTGGGCGTCGAAGCGGATGGCGCGGGCGCTGAAGCTGCGGCCCCGCGCGCGGATCGTCGCCCAGGCGCTGGTGGGGGCGGACCCGCACTACCACCTGGACGGGCCGATCGACGCGACCCGCGCGGTGCTCGGGAAGGCGGGGATGTCGCTGGCCGACATCGACCTCGTGGAGATCAACGAGGCGTTCGCCTCGGTGGTGCTGAGCTGGGCCCAGGTCTTCGAGCAGGACTTGGAGAAGGTCAACGTCAACGGCGGGGCCATCGCGCTGGGGCACCCGGTGGGCGCGACGGGGGCGCGGCTCATCACCACGGCGCTGCATGAGTTGGAGCGCAGGGACAAGGAGTTCGCGCTGATCACGATGTGCGCGGGTGGTGCGCTGGCGACGGGGACGATCATCCAGCGGCTCTGAGCACGGAATCAGGGCTTCTGAACCGGGCCCGGCCCGGAAGGCAGGGTCGCGGAATCCGGGCAGAAACGGGAACAGGGCCCCGGTGCGACGGTGGTCGTCGCTCCGGGGCCCTGCGACGTCAGTCGCGCCCTGCTCCCGTGGCCTTGCGCCCGGCCAGTGGCTTAGTACCAGTGGTTGGCCTGCCAGAAGTTCCAGGCGTCGCAGGCGCTGCCGTAGCGCTCCTTCATGTAGTCCATACCCCACTTGATCTGTGTCTTGGGGTTGGTCTTCCAGTCGGCGCCGGCGCTGGCCATCTTGGAGCCGGGCAGAGCCTGGACCAGGCCGTAGGCGCCGGAGGAGGCGTTGGTGGCGGTGTGGTCCCAGTTGGACTCGTGCGTGACGATCTTGTCGAAGCACTGGAACTCGGCGGTGGACATCATCTGCTTGGCGATGTCCTTCGGGGTGGAAGGCGCGGCGGAAGCCGTCGTCGTCGTCCCCATCACCGCACCGACCGCACCGAGGAGCACGGCGGTGCCGGCGACGACGGACTTGTTGCGGGCGGCGAAGCGGGTGAACAGCGAGCGAGACAAGGCGATACCTAACGTCGGGGGCGTGGCGGTCACGAAGCGCGGGGCCGAGTGTGGCTGTGTGCCGGGCTCGAGGCCCTGCGGCGCCTTGCGACGGGAACAGTTGTAACCGGGGGCTGAAGGCCTGCGCCGTGACCGGGCTCACCTACCACATACGAGTAGGAAGGGTGAGTACGGGACCAAAGTCCCTAAGTAGACATATGGGTTTTATATGCAGCTCAGTGGTCGTGTCGGCAAAAAACCCGTCCTCGGGCAATGGCTACGAAGACGGGTAGTTTCGGGACTTTGGTCCTGTGGGCTGCTTCACCCCTGCGAGGGGTTTTCCGGGGCCTCGAATGTGACCTGGGCCTCGAAGGCGGCCCGCCGTGTCGCCCTCCGGAGCGCCTTGAGGAGCGTGGCGCCGATCGTCAGCGTCAGTACGGCGGTGAGGACCGCACGTCCCAGATCCCAGCCGAGCGAGGTGGTCAGGCAGTAGGCCAGGAAGCGGACCAGGTTCTCGTGCAAAGGGTCGCCCGGCCGGAAGGAGATGCCCGAGGCCAGGCCGGGCACGATCGTCCAGCCGTACAGGTTCATGATCGTGCCGTAGGCGAAGGCCGCGGCGAAACCGTATCCCGCGAGCATCAGCAGCTCGGCACGGCCCCTGAGGCGGGCGGGGCCGGGCAGCAGCCCCGCCCCCATCGAGAACCAGCCCATCGCGAGCATCTGGAACGGCATCCAGGGCCCCACCCCGCCGGTGAGCAGGGCGGACGCGAACATCGTGACCGACCCGAGCACGAAGCCGAAGCCCGGCCCCAGCACCCGGCCGCTCAGCACCATCAGGAAGAACATGGGCTCCAGGCCCGCCGTCCCCGCACCGAGGGGGCGCAGTGCGGCGCCGACCGCCGCGAGCACCCCGAGCATCGCCACGGCCTTCGCGTCGACGCCCCCGTCGGAGATCGTCGCGACGACCACCCCCACGAGCAGCGGCAGCAACGCCGCGAAGAGCCAGGGCGCGTCCTGGGCGTGCGCGGTCAGCCCTGACCCTGCGCCGGCGAGCAGCGGCCAGCCGAAGGCGACCACTCCCAGGGCGCTGACCAGGGCGAGCGCGGCGATGGCACGGGGCCCGAGCCGCATGGCGTGGGTGGCTCGCACGCGGTTCGTGCGGGCAGTCCGGGGCGCGGTCACAGGGCGGCCCCCACCTGGGCCACGGTCATCCAGGGGCCCGGAGCGAGCACCTTCGCCACCTGGGGTGCGAAGGCGGGCGACGACACGACCACATCGGCGGTCGGACCGTCCGCGACGACCTCACCGTCCGCGAGGATCACCACACGGTCCGCGAGCTCGGCCGCCAGCTCCACATCGTGCGTCGCCATGACGATTCCGTGGCCGTCGGCGGCCAGACCGCGCAGCACGGACGCCAGACGGGTCTTCGCCGCGTAGTCCAGGCCACGGGTCGGTTCGTCCAGCAGGATCAGCGGGGGCCGGGCGGTGAGCACCAGCGCGAGGGCGAGCGCCAGGCGCTGTCCCTCGGACAGATCGCGGGGGTGCGTGTCGTCCCGTACGCCGGGCAGCAGGGCGGAGACCAGCGCCCGGCAGGTCCCGGGCTCGGCGCCCGCGTCCACGTCGGCTGCGGCGCATTCGGCGCCCACGGTGTCCGCGTACAGCAGGTCCCGGGGCTCCTGCGGCACCAGGCCAACTTCGCGGATCAGCTCAGGGGCGGGCGTACGGTGCGGCACGCGCCCCCCGACGAGCACCTCGCCCGACGCGGGCTCGATCATCCCGACGAGCGTCCCGAGCAGCGTCGACTTCCCGGCGCCGTTGCGGCCCATGAGGGCGACGGTCTCCCCGGGGCCCATCGCGAAGCGCACGTCACGCAGCGCTTCCACGCGGCCACGGCGCACGGAGAGCCGCTGGGCGGTGACGAGGGCGGCGGCGGGGCCCGGGGTGGCGCGGTGTGCGGCGGAGCCCGGGGCGCGGGCGGGCGCCTTGGGCGTGGCGGAGGTCCGCAGCCGGGCGAGCACCCCGCGCAGCCCGGTGGTTCCCGGCGCCGCGGCGAGGGGCTCGGGGAGTGGTTCGGCGGCAGGTTCGGAGACGGACCTCGTGACGGGACCGGTGACGGAGCCGGTGACCGGACCGGCGACGGTCTCGTCGGCTGAGGCAGCCGATGGAGCCTGGGACGGACTCATCCCTGCCAGCCGTTCCCGCAGCCCTCCCGCCTCTCCCGCCCGCCGCCGGGCGTCACGTACAGAAAGAGGAAGGGGCTCCCAGTCCGCCAGCCGCCCGAGCGCCACCACCGGAGGGTGCACGGGAGAGTGCGCCATCACCTCGGCGGGGGAGCCGGTGATCGGAGCCGCGCCCGGTGAGGGCAGCAGCACGACCCGGTCGGCGTACTGCACCACCCGCTCCAGCCGGTGTTCTGCCATCAGCACGGTCGTGCCGAGGTCATGGACCAGCCGCTGGAGCACGGCCAGCACCTCTTCGGCTGCCGCGGGGTCGAGCGCCGACGTCGGCTCGTCGAGCACCAGGACCCTCGGGTGGGGGGTGAGCACCGAGCCGATCGCCACACGCTGCTGCTGACCACCCGAGAGCGTGGCGATCGGCCGGTCGCGCAGCTCGGCGAGCCCCAGCAGGTCGAGGGTCTCCTCCACCCGGCGCCGCATCACGTCGGCGGGCAGCCCCAGTGACTCCATGCCGTACGCCAGCTCGTCCTCGACCGTGTCGGTGACGAAGTGCGCCAGCGGGTCCTGCCCCACCGTGCCGACGAGATCGGCCAGCTCACGGGGCCGGTGCGTGCGGGTGTCCCGGCCCCCGACGGTGACCCGGCCGCGCAGGGTGCCGCCCGAGAAGTGCGGGACCAAGCCGGAGACCGCCCCGAGCAAAGTCGACTTGCCGACACCGGAAGGGCCCACCAGCAGGACGAGTTCGCCTTCCGGGACGGTCAGGTCGACGCCCTCGATGGTGGGCGTCCCACGGCCGGCGTAGGTGACGGAGACGTTCTCGAAGCGGATCACTACGTCTCCTTGGCAGGGGAACGGGGTACAGGGGCGACGAAGGCGGGCAGCAGTCCGATCAGGACCGCGGCCGCGGGGAGCAGCGGCAGGGTCGGCGCGGTCAGCGGCACGACCCCCGGCTGGAGCGCCTCCGGAGCGTAGGTGCCCGCGCAGATCATCAGCGCAGCGACCGCGGCGCCGGACCCGGCCACCAGCCACGCCCGTACGCCCCAGCGGTCGGGACGGTAGCGGGTACGGACCTGGCGCCTTCCACCGAGCCACAACCCCGCAGCGGCGGCGGCGAATCCGCCCACCAGCACCGGCAGCCCGTATCCGGCACCCTCCGCGGCGAGCAGCCCGTACGAGCCCGCGCACACCCCGAGCAGCCCGCCCAGCGTGAGCGCGGTGGTGGTGTGCTGGACGGCACGTGGCACGTCGGCCCTGCGCCCGTAGCCCCGCGCGTCCATCGACGCCGCCACCGCCACTGAGCGCTCCAGTGCGCCCTCGAGCACCGGAAGCCCGATCTGGAGCACGGCCTTGACGCCTCCGGCACGGCGCCCCCGCAGCTTGCGCGCGGTGCGCAGCCGCGCCACGTCCGCGACCATGCTCGGTGCGAACGTCATCGCGACGACGACGGCGACCCCGGCCTCGTACAGCGCGGCGGGCAGCGACTTGAGCAGCCGGGCCGGACTGGCGAGCGCGTTGGCCGCGCCCACGCAGACCAGCAGCGCGGCCATCTTCGCCCCGTCGTAGAACGAGAACACGAGCTGCTCCACCGTCACCCGCCCCCCGAGCCGGAAGCCTCGCGCCCAGTCGGGAAGCGGTACCTCGGGCAAGGTCATGAGGACATGCGCTCCGGGGATCGGCGAGCCGAGGAGAGCGGAGAACACCAGCCGGACGGCGATGACGAACAGGCCCAGTTTGACGAAGGCCCCGTACGACCGTGCCCATGGAGCATCGGTCCGCCGCGCCGCCACCACATAACCGGCCACCCCGACCAGCAGGCCTAGCAGCAGCGGATTCGTCGTCCGTGACGCGGCGGTCGCGAGACCCAGCGCCCACACCCACCAGGCCCCCGCGTGCAGAGCGTTGCTCCGGCTGGCCTCGGGTGCCCGCCAGGCACCACGGGGCCGGGGGACGCGGGCCCGAACGGACGGGCCGGTCCGGCCGGGGGCGCCCGGGGCGCCCGGAGTCACCGAAGTCATCCGCGTCGGCGGCGCGCCTGCCAGAACGCCGCGGTGCCCAGCGCGAGTACGGCCGCGACGCCGCCGATGACGCCCAGCGAAGGGCCTCCCTCGCCGTCCCGCGCGCCATCGGGCTTCGCCGCCTGGGGGGCACGCGAAGCCGGGGCGGAGTCGGCCGCGACCTGGTCACCGCAGCCGGACTTCGGGTATCCGGAGATCCCGCAGAGCAGCGCGGCGCTGTCGTAGCGCAGCGGCTTGGCCACGGAGGCGAGGGCCTCCGCGCTGGTGGCTGAGGCGTCGACCCGGGCGCAGGCGTTGCGCCTGTCCGGGGCCGGCGGGGTCTCGCCTTCGGGGGAGTGCTCCGGGGTGCCGAAGTCGATCACGATGCCGACCCGCTTGGTGCCGGGCTTCGCGGGCGTGGCGGCGCACAGCGTCGCGAAGTCGGGGGCGGTACGGGGCTTCGTCGCGTCGGCGGAGTCCGCGCTGACCGCGAAGCGGAAGCCGTTGACCTCGCCGTCGGAGGGCCGTGCGGTGGCCGGGCCCTCGGTGGCGTACGCCCAGGAGTTGCCCTTCGCCCCGCCGCCGGACCCGTCTCCCGACCCGTCGCCGGACACCCAGAACGACCAGTACCGGTATCCGGTGGCGTGCGCGGGCGCCGCCCCGGCGGCGAGCACGAAGAACAGCGTGCTCAGCGCCAGGACGACGGCAACGGCGAGCCGCCCACGTATCGCCACGGGTGCCGAGCCCCCCGCGCCCGCGAAGGTCACTGCTTGTTCTTCCGGCGACCACTGATCAGGAAGCCGGCGCCGACGCCCGCCGCGAGGCCGGCGCCGATGATCCACCAGATACCGGCGTTGTCACCGCCCACGACCTCCTTCTCGTCCGCCTCGGCGGCCGGGGCGGGGGCCTTCGTGGACGCGGGCGCGGGACCGGTCGAGCTCAGCAGGCTGACCAGGTCGGAGCTGCCGAAGTGGCGCGGGTCGGCGCCGTAGGCGTTCGCGGCGAGGATCAGCTGGGCGTAGGCGGCGGGGCCACCCGCCTTGGCCCAGGCGGAGGAGTTCTTCTCCAGCCAGGTGAGGGAGGCGGCCGCCTTGTCCTTGTGGCCGGCCGCGGAGAGCGCGACAACCGCGTCCGCGGTGTTGCCGAAGTCGGGCTGCGGCGCCGGGTCGGCCGCGCCGGGCATCGGCGCGGTGTCGAGGTGGCCGGTCCTGGCCAGGGCCGTGGCGAGGTAGGCCGCGCCGTTGCGGGCCGACTGCTCGGGCGTCGCGGGGTCGGCGCTGACGCACTTCGGGGCGCCGCCCGGCTTGGGCCCGCTCACGACCAGCCCGCGTCCGAGCCCGCCGAGCACGGCGGCCGCGGTGGCGTCGCCGTTCGCGACGAGCTTGCCGGCCTTGTCGGGCTGGTAGGCGAAGGCACCGCCGCCGGTCTTGTCCGTGCAGGGGATGGCGAACGACACGAGCGCGTCGTACGGCGACTTCCCCTTGGCGGACTTCATGGCGGCCGGACGGGCGTCGGCGGCAGCGAGGGCGCCGATGACGATCCCCGTGGAGTTGGCGTCGGAGGGGAACCCGGGGTTGTAGCCCCAGCCGCCGTCAGCGTTCTGCACGGACTTCAGCCAGTCGACGCCCTTGGCGACCTGCTCCTTGTGCCCGCCGAGCGCGCTCAGCGCCTGGAGCGCGGCGGAGGTGGCGTTGGAGTCCAGCATCGTCTTGGCGTCGCAGGGCTTGGCGGGGTCGGCGCGGAACGAGGCGAAGCCGCCGCTCGCGCACTGCTGCCCGGCCAGCCAGGACACCGCCTTGGCCGACGGGACCACCTTCGCCACGTCCTGGGCGAGGAACGCCAGCGACTGCCGCCACACACCGTCGTACGTCGGGTCCGTCGTGCCGTAGAGCCCGTCGGGAATCACGGGTGCGGGAGCGGGGGACGGCGCGGCGATCGCTGCCGGGGCGCCTGCCAGGGCGCCGCAGAAAACGGCGGAAGCGGCGGTGAGCGCGGCTGCGCTGCGACGGATGGTCATGGCGGGCGGTGCCTCTCCTGCGGGGAGCCGGGCACGGGCACACTGGGGCGCCGGGCTCCGGCCCCGTATTCCTCGACGGTGCCTCCGCCGACGGATTCAGGTCCCGACGGCAGGAGCCGGTCATGTCCCGGTACGAGGCATTCCGGCTCACCGCCCACAGCGGGCGGCTCACGGTTGCGGGTCAGCGCCGGATTCGCACCGGCTTCCCCTCGTACGGGGCTGATGACAACGGGCTCACTCTACCGGCCCACACGCGCACGGCCCCTGGGAGCCTGTAGGGGCGTGGGTCACAGGGTATGTGTCGCACGGTCACGCAGCCGTCCCAAGCTCACACCGCCACGTAGGTCACCGGCTCGCTCCCCTGCACCGCCTCCGCCCTGCCAAGCTTCACCAAGCGCCGCAGATGCGATTCGGCCTCCGAGACCGCGATGTTGCGCGAACCGTAGGGGATCCGGTCCCAAGGGCGGTTCCACTCCATCCGCTCGGCGAGCTGCCAGGGCGTGAGCGGGGTGGCCAGCAGCGCGAGCAGCCCGGTGAGCCGGGACTCGTGGTGGGTGAGCAGCTCCCGCACCCGGGCCGGGGCGTCCGTGAAGGGGTGCTGGTGTGCCGGGAGCACTTCGGCGACACCGAGCCGGCCGACGCGTTCGAGGGAGGCCAGGTAGTCGCCCAGTGGGTCGGTGACGGTGGTGTCGTCGGGGTCCTCGTACAGGCCGATGTGCGGGGAGATCCCGGGCAGCAGGTGGTCACCGGAGAAGAGCCGGCCGTGGCCCGGGAGGTCGGCCGGGTGCTGCTCCTCGAGGTGGAGGCAGACGTGGCCGGGGGTGTGGCCGGGGGTCCAGATGGCCCGCAGTCGCCGGCCCTTGAGGTCGAGCAGCTCGCCGGGGGCGATCTCGCGGTCGGGCAGGGCGGCCCTGAGTCCGGGCAGGGTCCGCATCCTGCCCCCGGACCGGGCGGCCCGCAGTGGGGCCAGATGTGCATCGGGGGCCCCGGCCGCGGTGAGCTTCGCGGTCATGTAGTCCAGCCAGACGCCTGGGTCGGCGCCGCGGGTGCGGCGTACGACCGCGGTGTCGGCCGCGTGCATCGCGATCCAGGCACCGGACACCTCCCGTACCTGGCCGGACAGACCGTGGTGGTCGGGATGGTGGTGGGTGATGACGATGCCGTGGACATCGCCGACGGACGTGCCCAGCGCGGTCAGGCCCTCGGTGAGCGCCGTCCAGGAGTCCGGGTCGTCCCAGCCGGTGTCGACGAGGACGGGGCCGCGGTCGGTGTCGAGGACGTGGACCAGGGTGTGGCCGAGAGGGTTGTCAGGGATGGGGACCCGGAGGGACCAGACCCCTCCGCCGTGTTCCGTCACCTGTGACATGTGACTTCGTCCCCCTCCCGTAAGACGCGGGCACGGCTGCCGGTTCACCGGTCCACCGGCTCACTGTACCGAAAACTGACGAGCTGTCAGATTCGTTGCCGGATCCCTCTCATCGTCCGGCGACGAGGCCGGGCAGCGTGCGCATGTCGTCGAACACGACCGTGCCAGGACCCGTGAGCCGCTCGCCGGGCGTCAGGCCCCCGGCGTAACCGAAGGCCCGCATCCCCGCCGCGCGGGCGGCCTCGACCCCGGGCCGGCTGTCCTCGACCACCGCGCACGCCGCCGGGTCCGCACCCATCCGCTCCGCCGCGTACAGGAACAGATCCGGCGCCGGCTTTCCGCGCGCGACCTCGGTGGCGCTGAAGACGCGGCCGGCGAAACGTTCGTACAGGCCGGTGCGGCCGAGCGTGTGGCGCATCTTCTCGTGCGAGCCGCTGGAGGCGACACACGTGGGCAGGGCGATCGCGTCCAGGGCCTCGGGCAGTCCGTCGACGGGGCGGAGCCCGGCGTCGACCTCCTCGGCGTGCAGCTGCTCGAACCGCTTGTGCCAGAGCGCCGCGGTCTCCTCGCCGAGGCGCTCGGCGATCTGCCCGCGGATGGCGGCGTGCGAGCGCCCGATGAACCGCCGTACCACCTCGTCCTCGGTGAGCGGCCAGCCCAACTCCACGCCCAGGGCGACCTGTACGCGGGCGGCGATGCGCTCGCTGTCGACCAGCACGCCGTCGCAGTCGAATATCACGAGTTCAATGGGCTTGATCATGTCCGAGAGGTTAGACGCCAGCCTGGTCTCCTCCAACTAGAACTGGTATCAGTTCTGAAGCAACGTCAGGAACGTCCGAGACGCACAGCGGCAGCGCAGGAGGCAGCGTCATGACCGAGCTGGTCGAGCACGGAAAGCTGTTCATCGGCGGGGAGTTGGTCGATCCACTCGGCACCGGCACCATCGAGGTGGTCTCCCCGCACACCGAGCAGGTCATCGGACGCGTCCCGCATGCCACCGAGGGTGACGTGGACCGGGCCGTCGCCGCCGCGCGGCGGGCTTTCGATGAAGGGCCCTGGCCGCGTACGGCCCTTGAGGATCGGATCGCGGTCGTGAGCCGCATCAAGGACGCCTTCGCCGTACGCCACGAGGAGATCGCCCGCTCGATCAGCTCGCAGAACGGCTCCCCGTACTCCTGGAGCGTGCTCGCCCAGGCGCTCGGCGCGATGATGGTGTGGGACGCGGCCATCGCCGTCGCCCGTGACTTCACCTACGAGGAGCGCCGCAGCGGTGTGCTGGGGCCGATCCTCGTGCGCCGTGAGCCGGTCGGGGTCGTCGCGGCCGTCGTGCCCTGGAACGTCCCTCAGTTCGTGGCCGCCGCCAAGCTGGCGCCCGCCCTGCTCGCGGGCTGCACGGTGGTGCTGAAGCCCTCCCCGGAGTCCCCGCTGGACGCGTACATCCTCGCCGACATCCTCCGCGAGGCCGGGCTGCCGGAAGGCGTGGTGTCGATCCTGCCCGCCGACCGCGAGGTAAGCGAGTACCTCGTCGGCCATCCGGGTGTCGACAAGGTCTCGTTCACCGGCTCGGTCGCGGCCGGCAAGCGGGTGATGGAGGTCGCGGCCCGCAATCTCACCCGCGTCACACTGGAGCTGGGCGGCAAGTCGGCGGCGGTGATCCTGCCGGACGCCGACCTGGAGACCGCGGTGCAGGGCGTCGTCCCCGCGGCCTGGATGAACAACGGCCAGGCGTGCGTGGCCCAGACACGGATCCTCGTCCCGCACTCGCGCTACGACGAGATCGCCGACGCCTTCGCCGCCGCGGCGGGCGCGCTCGTGGTCGGGGACCCGCTGGACCCGGCGACCCAGGTCGGCCCCTTGGTGGCCGAACGCCAGCAGAGGCGTTCGCTCGACTACATCAGGATCGGCCAGGAGGAAGGCGCCAAGGTCCTCACCGGCGGCGGACGTCCGTCCGGTCTCGACCACGGGTGGTACGTCGAGCCCACTCTGTTCGGTGGTGTCGACAATTCCATGCGGATCGCCCGCGAGGAGATCTTCGGGCCGGTCATCTGCCTGCTGCCGTACGGGGACGAGGCCGAGGCCGCTGCCATCGCCAACGACTCCGACTACGGGCTCAGCGGCAGTGTGTGGACGGCGGACATCGAGCACGGGATCGACTTCGCACGCCGGATCAGGACGGGCACGTACAACGTCAACACCTTCAGCCTGGACATGCTCGGCCCGTTCGGCGGCTACAAGAACTCCGGACTCGGGCGCGAGTTCGGCCCCGAGGGCTTCGGCTCCTACCTGGAGCACAAGATGATCCACCTGCCCGCCTCGTACGGGAGCGGGAGCGGGAGCGGGAGCGAGGGCGGAGGCGAGAGCTGATGGGCGACCGCTGGCACGTCGAGGTCGACCGGGGCGTGTGCATCGGCTCGGGGATGTGCGTGAGCCACGCTCCGGGCGGCTTCCGGCTGGACTCCGCCCGGCAGTCCCACCCGGCGGAGCCGGACACGGACGCGAACGAGGGGATCCTCGCTGCGGCGGAGGGGTGCCCGGTGGAGGCGATCCTGATCACTCTTCCTGACACGGGGGAGCCTGTGTTCCCACCGGAGGAGTAGCCCGCGGGTGGCTTCGAGGCCTCGGGTCCGTGTTCCCGGTGCACCACATCCTGTCGGGGCCGGTGCGTCCGTCCCCGGTCGCCCCCGGACTTCGTCCCGGGGCCGTCTCGCGGCGCAGCGCCTGCTCCGTCCCCACGCGTCGGCGGCCTACTGTTGCGTCAGGTCGTCCCCGACCCGGCCTCGCCCCGTCCTGGCCTCCCCGGGTCAGGACCACCCGCGTTCCGGTGTCCGACCTGAACGACGACACCTACGACGAGTCGCCCGGACTGATCCAGATCGACATCACTGACCGCGGCCGGGTGTCACGGTTCACGCCGCCTTCTACCGCCTCCCCGTAGAAGTCCCTTCCCCCCTGCCAGCACCTCGACGACGGGTAGCCGCACAGCATCCTCCCCTGTTCCCCTCGCCGGGTTAAGGCTGTCGGGATCGGCGGGGGTCTCCGGTGCTGGATCGATGCGTGTTGGGCTTATCGGGTGTTCTCGATCGCTGTTCGAGGGTGTCGGGGAGGGGTGCGTGCGCGTTGTTGGGAGGGTGTGCGTTGCCCGGGCGGTTCTGCTGGTCATGAGGCTGAGTGACGTCAGGACGCGGTGGCGGGTTCGATGCCGGCTTGATGAAGCATGGCCCGATCGCTGTGCCGTCTTCCTCGCCGTGGGATGGATCGTCCCGTCAGCTCTGGGAGAGAGGGGCCGGGCGACGAGCCCCCTCACGTCTCTGCGGTGGTGTCGTCCGGGGCGCCTGGGTGTCCACGTCCCAGCGGTCTTGAGAAGAGGATGAGACGATGATGTCAGAGCGTGTATCGGGGAAGACGCCATGACCAGGCCGGTGCGGGGCCCGTTGGCGCCGGTGGTCGCGCTACTGATGGCGGCCGGGATGATTGTGGGACTGTTCCCCTCAAGCGCGTGGGCTGCGACGGCGACTTTCGCACCCCCGGTCGACTACCCCGTCGACGAATTCCCGCAATCAGTGGCGGTGGGTGACTTCGATGGTGACGGCGACCAGGACCTGGTCTCCGCCAACTTCATCGCGGACACGGTGTCGGTGCTGTTGAACAACGGCAACGGCACCTTCGCCACCGCGGTCGACTACCCGGTCGGCGACGGGCCGAGATCGGTGGTCGTCGGTGACGTCGACGGCGACGGTGACCTGGACCTGGTCACCACCAACTCGCAAGTGAGTACAGTCTCGGTGCTGTTGAACAACGGCAACGGCACCTTCGCCGCAGCCGTCGACTACCCGGCCGGCGGGGGCTCGTGGACGTCGGCCGTGGGGGATTTGGACGATGACGGTGACCTGGACGTGGTCACCGCCAACCTCACCACCGATACGGTGTCGGTGCTGTTGAACAACGGCAACGGCACCTTCGCCGCCCCGGTCGACTACCCAGCCGGCGACGGGCCGATCTCGGTGGCGGTGGGGGATCTGGACGGCGACGGTGACCTGGACGTGGTCACCGCCGACACGAACGGGAATACCGTGTCGGTGCTGTTGAACAACGGCAACGCTACCTTCGCCGCCGCAGTCGACTACGCCGTCGGCGACGAGCCTTTCTCGGTGGCCGTGGGTGACTTCGACAACGACGGTGATCTGGACGTGGTCACCGCCAACATCACCTCCGCTACGGTGTCGGTGCTGTTGAACAACGGCAACGGCACCTTCGCCGCAGCCGTCGACTACCCAGCCGGCGCCGACGCGATCTCAGTGGCTGTGGGGGACCTGGACGGCGACGGCAACCTGGACCTGGCGGTCGCCAACCCCCCTACGGATACGGTGTCCGTGCTCGCGGGCAACGGCGACGGCACGTTCGCCGCCCCGGTCGCCTATCCGACCGGCGATCGGCCCGTCTCGGTGGCGATCGGGGACTTCAACGGCGGCCTACCGGACCTGACCACCGCCAACCAAGACGGTGACACTGTGTCGGTGCTGCTCAACACCACTGCGCCTACGACACCGGTGATCACCAGCCCGGCCGACGGGTCCACCATTGACGACAGCACCCCCACCTTCACCGGAACCGGCGGGCCCGGTGACACGATCACCGTCACTGACGAGAACGACAACGTCATCTGCGTCGCCGTCGTCGACGACATGGGGAACTGGACCTGCACCGCTGCCGCTCCGATCCCGGACGGCGAGCACACCTTCACTCCCACCGCCACCAACGCCGAAGGCAGCACCACCGGCGAGCCGGTGACCGTGACCATCGACACGGTCGAGCCCCCCACCGCACCGGTGATCACCAGCCCGGCCGACGGATCCACCGTCACCTGCGGCAAATCCTCCCGCCCGTACCCCAGCGCGGCGGGCACCCGGAACGGCTGCCCGGTGACCTTCACCGGCACCGGCGGCCCCGGGGACACCATCACTGTCACCGACGAGAACGACAACGTCATCTGCACCGCCACCGTCGACGACACCGGCAACTGGACCTGCACCTCCCCCACCCCCGTCGCCCCCGGCGAGCACACCTTCACTCCCACCGCCACCAACGCCGAAGGCAGCACCACCGGCGAGGCGGTGACCGTGACCGTCACCGCACCGGACAAGCCGCACAAGCCGCACAAGCCATGGCCCCACAAGCCGTATAAGCCGTACAAGCCCCACCGACCCGGCCCCCGGATCCTCGCCGCTCCCACAACCCTGCGCTAACCCCACCAGCCAGGCACCACCCGGGGCCCGGCACCAAAACGCCAAGCGGCGACAAGAAGACCACATGTCGCCCCTGACACAGACGAATACCGGCCCAAGGGCGCCCAGGAGACTCGCCCCCCCCCACATGAGCCACCGGGCGCCCTTCGGCGTACCCGCTCAGCGACCGTGACCACAGCCCGTTCACGGTCATGACCGCTGCAAACCACCAGCCGGGTATGAGCGCCAACATCGGGCGACACGAGCCGCTTGCAGTGACGATCAACTCCCACCGCCTGCGGTGGCCCCGGTGCCGGTACCGATGGCAGCCGCCGCCGTTGTGCCTGCCATGAACGACGACACCTACGACGAGCCGCCCGGACTGATCCAGATCGACATCACCGCACGGACTGCGGACGCCGCCGCCCTCGTGTCGAGCAGCTCGGTGCGGAGGTGGCGATGGTGCCGTGGCTGGACGCGGCGATGGACGCGGACCAGATCATCGCGGCCGGGCTGGACAGCGAGGCGTGCGCGGTGTCCCGGGTGTGCACGTGCTGGCCTGGGCCTTGAACGGCGCCGTCCCGCCAGCGCTCGTCGGGCGGTTACCCCGGCCCCGGCGCGGCCCTGCCGCCGCCGCGGGGGACGACGGCCTGCCACTGCGGCGCACGCGCGTACACATCCCGTCAGCCGGGAGAGCCACTCACCGCCGAGGAGATCGAGCTCCGAGAACGGCTCCAGGCCCAGCCCCACCCGCAACGCCGAGCTGCGGTAGACCCACCCACGACCGGCCTCAAGGCCTTGATCACCGGCTTTGCGCCACGGTTGTAGCGCTTTACCCCATGGCCTTTCCCGTCCTCCCCGGGCTCCTGGGCGCACTGTCGATCTCGCGATCACCTCACAGGACGGCCCTTCGAGCGGGTGGTCCGAAAGCCAGGCTCACGTCAACCGGGCGGGGCTCTCTCGCTGCCGAGTGGACTCCGGCCCCTTGGTCCCACTGTCGCGCGTCAGACTTTGTGGCAGGGCTCGTTTCTTGCGGGCTCTGCTGATCTTGAAGGAGTCTGATCGTTCATGGTGAGGCCGCCGGTGCTTC